>JAYVAI010000146.1:0-1784 GCA_043751075.1 Cyclobacteriaceae bacterium
GGAAATATTTCGAAAGCAGCCGAGGAGTTGGGGCTCACCCGCGCTTCTCTTTATAGAAGGATGGAGAAGTATGGATTGTGATAAAAGGTAGTTAGCCTATTCAGCAGAACTAATATCACGACTCAATTCGAATCAGGCCAACCTAATTTTTTCCAATAGTGTTCATAATAAAATTCGCCTGCAAGAGGCCTCAACCTCGCAAAACGCGGGGGTATAACCTGCAAATAGAAATCTAAATCTCACACACGAATTTTTATTTTGAAACTTTAGTGCGCTGGCCCGACAAAAAGGCGGGGGTGCGGAAGGATAGTGGGTGGAAGCATCTTTTTGTCTTGACTTTTTTTGGGTACTTTTTTGTGTCAATACAAAAAAGTACCAATCTAAAGCTGAACACAAATCTAAAAGGGAAAGACCACTTGGTTTCAGCCATGTACCAGACTAATCCTATTCTACAAACTAATTCATAATAGGCAATGGTTTAATACCAGTAGAGAATAATTATCTTGAAACTCAAATGCTCTGGCTCGACAAAAAGGCAGGGGGTGCAGGTGGATGTGGGAGGAAGCGTCTTTTTGTCTTGACTTTTTTTTTGTCCTTTTTTGTGTTATATAACACTATTCAATCGCCCCGCGTTTCCCCAACTCAATCACTTCTAAGTTTTTTATTTCTTTTCCAATCACTTCAAAGCGCACAATGGTTTTGATATGGTGAAAGCCGTGGTTGCCGGCAGCACCCGGATTTATGTATAGCATATTATTGTATGCCGCATCTTTTTTGATGCGCAAGATGTGCGAGTGGCCACAGATGAAAATATCAGGCATCTTTTCTTTTAATACTTTTTTTATTCTGGGATTGTAATGGGGAGGTGCGCCTCCAATGTGCGTGATCCAAACGGAGAGACCTTCGCAGTCAAACCATAAATCTTCCGGATAGCGTGCCTGCATCACCGGGTCGTCAATATTGCCGAACACAGCGCGCACGGGTTTTATTTTCTCCAATTCATCTGCTACCGCTTTGTTGCCAATGTCTCCGGCATGCCATATTTCATCGCAGCCGTTGAAGTAGCTTATGATTTTTGGATCGAGGTAGCTGTGGGTATCAGAAAGAAGGCCGATCTTCATAAAGCAATTGACAATGAACAATTGACAATGATAATGGGAAAGGATGAATCTCACAATCCAACCTTGCCACTATTGTCAATTGCCCGTTGTCAATTGTCAACTGATTTCAATAATTCTTTTCACTCGAAATACTCTTCCAATCCCGGCTTGGCCTTCTGGCTGAAGCGGAAGAAGTTGATTTGGGTTGTGAAGAGTGGGAAGGCCCTGAAGAGTGCGATGAACCCGAAGTGCGTGATGACTGTGTTGGACGTTTGAACGTGCGCGACTTGCCACCACCCGGCCTTTGCGATCTGTTTTGATTTTGCATAGGTGGAGCAACTGCACCCACAAGCGAAGTGTTGCTCATCGGGTACGGATTGTTTTCTGCCACGGGTACTGATTTGCCGATCAGTTTCTGGATGTCTCTCAGGTATGCTTTCTCTTCTGCATCGCAAAATGAAATAGAGATGCCGCTGGCTCCGGCACGGCCTGTGCGGCCAATGCGGTGCACATACGTTTCAGGAACGTTGGGCAATTCAAAATTTATCACATGCGAAAGTTCATCAATGTCAATGCCACGGGCTGCGATGTCGGTGGCCACGAGCACGCGAGTCTTCTGCGCCTTAAAGTTGCTGAGTGCGCGCTGCCGTGCATTTTGCGATTTGTTTCCGTGGATGGCTTCGG
>JAYVAI010000147.1:0-4636 GCA_043751075.1 Cyclobacteriaceae bacterium
ACACTTACCATTACTTACAGCGGGTTTTTAAATACTGACTCACCGGCTGGCATAGACAATCCGCCAATAGCGATTACCACTGCAGGATCAGTATCTCCGGCTGGCATTTATCCGATTACATTGTCTGGTGGTTTGGATAACAACTACTCGATAACGCACGTAGCAGGAACCATGACCGTGGCTCCTAATTTTCCTCCTTCGCTTGGCGATTTTCAAGTTGAAACCTTAGAAGATCAATCCTTGCTATTTAAATATGGAGACTTCGGAAATAATTTTTCAAGCTTCTCGGGTGGCCCCATTGTACTGGTGAAAATTGTTACGCTTCCGGCAAACGGAATATTGAGATGGAAAGGCAATTCTGTTTCAACAGGCCAGGAGGTGACTGTGCAAAATGGCCAAATTGATAACCTGATTTATTTATCCAACCCAAACTTTAGTGGCTTAGATTCCTATACGTGGAATGCCTCGGATGGTGTATTTTATTCACCGGTGAATGCCAAAGCAATTATTAAGATAAGCGCGGTCAATGATCCGCCCGTGCTGGGCAACATTGAAACGGAATCTATTCCATACAGTTTGGGTGACGAGGTGAAGGTTACATCACAGTTGGTGATCAGTGATGTTGACAACAATTTTATGCATTCTGCAAAAATCCGGATTTCCGAAAACTTTAAAAGTGGCGATCGCCTGTCTGTAGGTTTTAATATCAGCGAAAAAATAATTCCAACTTTCAATGCCTCCATTGGGGAGTTGGTGTTTACCGGAAAGGACAGCAAGTCTAATTATGAAACAGCACTTGCTCAGGTTTCCTTTTTTAGCCCGGTGGCCGAGGAGGCAGAGAACAAAATGATTTCTATAACTGTAAACGACAGCACCAGTAACAGCAATGTGGCTTCAAGAACGGTGAGGATTACTGAGGTGTTTCCGGAATTGCTCATTGTCAATTCGTTTACGCCAAACAATGACGGTGTGAATGATTTCTGGGAGTTCAGCAACCGGCTGCAAACCTATACCAAAATCAATATTGCTATTTTCGATAGAGATGGAGTAAAGGTATTCGGCTGCACCGACAAGAATTGCCAGTGGGATGGCAAGCACAACGGCAAAGAACTTCCGGCAGTACCGTATTTCTATTCGATAGAGTTGAACAATGGTAAGCGCAGATATCAGGGTACTGTAACTATTTTGAAATGAAAAGATCAGTGAGGCCATTTTTCTTTTTCGGGTCAATCTTTTTGGCTGGGATTTTTCCCTGCGAAGCCCAGGAGAACAGCTTTACTCAATATTATTTAAACCTCACTGGCATCAATGCGGGGTTTACCGGCATTGAGGATTACTTAGACTTAAAACTTGGTGCAAGAGAAGGCTGGAACAATTTTGCGGTAAAAGACAATAACGTTTACCTAAGTATGAATGGCGCATTGAACCCCTCAACAAGATCGGTGAAAAGATCAAATTCACTGAGGGTAAGTGACCCTAGCCTGTTTGAAAGGGTTAAAAATGAGAAAGCATTCAGAAGAAAGCATGGCCTTGGCGGAATTATTTCCAGCCGCAGCGTGGGCCCTTATCAATCGCTTCAGATCAATGCCAACTATGCGTATCATTTGCCGATTACTAAAAGTTTTAATTTATCATTGGGCACCAAAGTGGGGTATGCCAACCAGCGCATAGATTTTAGTGGGTTGACGGTGCGCGATGATATCAATGATTTATTTTACAACCAATTGATGCAATCACAGCAAGGGCGGCAGAGTTCGTTTTTGATGGACTTTGGCTCGGTAGTGTATTCAAAATATTTTTTTGTGGGGCTATCAGCGCAAAACCTCGCCACCTCAAAACTTGGTGGCGATCAACTATTGGCAAGCACCTATCAACCCCGATATATGCTACAGGCCGGCACCATATTTTCGTTAAGCCCGCAACTGTCAATGGCCTCTGGGGTTAACGCGATCCTGGTTAAGGATTATGATATAGGGTGGGCAGCCAACACACGGGTGCTTTACAAACAGATTGGGTTTTTTGGTTTGGCTTATCAAAGCAACTCAAAGGTTTCTGTTCTGCTTGGGTTCACAAAATCCAATTTTGAAGTGAATTATTGCTACGATCAATATCTATCAGACTTACGGTCGTTTAATGTAAGTGTGCACGAATTGGTGATAGGGGTTTCGTTGTTTAATAAGTATGGCGCGCGGCCAAAATTTTGGTAAATGAAGATTACACCTTTCCTTATTTTTTTTGTGCTGCTCATGCAAGCAGCCTCCGTTTGTTCGCAGGAATTGCAGTTTGACAAGCCTGTTCGGTTAGGGCCACAAGTAAATTCAAGTGTTGAAGAAATCAGCCCCTTGATGTCATCCGATGGGAAGACACTTTATTTTGTTCGTGCCTTCAATCCTCAAAATGAAGGGGGCAAGTTTGCGGGCACAGATGTTTGGATGTCCACTAAAAACAACCGGGGGCAATGGACGGCTTCATCCAACAATATTGAACCGTGGAATAACAAAAGCAACAATGCGGTAATCGGCATAAGCAAGGACAACTCGGTGGTTTTCTTGTTAAACAGCTACTCCAATAAAGAAGGCGTGGCATTTTCCAAGAGAGGTTCAGCCACTTGGAACGAACCCAAACTAATAACTATCCCAGGGATCAGTACAAATGATTTTGTTGGATATTATATGAGCCCCGACCAAAATGTGCTTCTCATTTCGATGCACGACAAAACCTCGATGGGGGAAGAAGACATATACATCTCTTTAAAGGATTCAATCAACAATTGGGGCGAGCCCTTAAACCTTGGGTCGTCCATTAATACCGAGGGTTTTGAAATTTCCCCGTTCTTGTCGGTGGACAAAAAAAAACTTTACTTTTCCAGTAATGGGCATAGCGGATTTGGTGACGCAGACATTTATTACGCTGAGCGGCTTTATGATAGCTGGACCGTATGGAGCAAACCAAAAAATCTGGGCAGCGAAATCAACAGCTCAAAGTTTGATTCTTACTTTTCAATATATGGCGACAGCACGGGTTTTTTTTCAAGCAATCGGGATTCTGACCTGGCGGATATCTATCAGGTAAAAATTGAAATAAAAAAATCAGACGTCCTTAGTTTTAAGGAGGTGATCAATTATCTCGATGAGGCTGAAATAAAAAAACTTACGGTTAGAAATTTTCAAAGCACGTTGGTTTTTAACACGGCATCGGAGTTATCGGCTTCGCACAAGGAGCAGTTAAGTACATTGGTAGGCATACTTTCCAAAAATAAAGATATACGGGTAAGGCTTGTGGTGAAAAGTGGAGGCACAGTAGATGAACGGGAGCAATTGCAAGCAAGATTGCTTTCGGTGCTTGCTTACCTGAAAGATTCTGGTGTAGAAGGAGCCAGAATTACATTTGGCACGGATAGTGACAATGCCCTGACGAAGGATTTGCAGGAGATGGTGCTTATTAAATTATATAGATAGGGGTGTGCTTCATTGCAGAATGCTATCTTTTTTTCTACGCTACTGTGCAAGTGCGGTTTCAGTAAGTCCATGTAATCAAATGAAGGGGCTGAATTAACTATTTAAGAAATTATTTTTCAGTAAATTTGCCGTTTATCTAAATGGAATTACTCTATATACTGCGTGTTCTTAAGCAACGGATCTGGATACTGATTGGCGTACCTCTTATATCAGTCCTTGTCACCGCTTTCTTTGTTTCCCGGATGGACGACCAGTATAAGTCATACGCACAATTGGCCAGCGGGTCAATGAATGATGAGTCTGTCAACCTTAACGAAGTAAAATCCGGATCTTTTGAGGTCAATAGCCGGATCACCAATATCATAGAGTCGATGGGTTCGGTACCTGTTATAACCCTGGTTTCGTATCAGCTGATATTGCACGATCTGGAAAGCGGTGCGCCTTTTCGCGAAATGAATGAAGAGGCTATAGATTTTGAATGGAACGATGAAGTAAAGAAAAAATTCATTGCACTTTTCAAGGAAAGAGCCAGTGCGCTCAAGCCACTGAACACCTTTGAAGCAGAGGATGACAAACTCAATACCTTGCTCTACAGTTACGGCTATGATCCTTATATCTTGATTGAGGATATTGTTGTCGGTAGGCTTGGATCCTCAGATTTTATACACATCGAATACATTTCGGAAAATTCCACCCTCTCAGCTTTTCTGGTAAATACCCTGTGCAAGGAGTACATCCGGTTCAACTCGGTGAACAAATCCGATAAATCTTCCGAGTCAATTGAAATACTGGAATCATTGCTGGCACAAAAGAAAAAGGTGTTGGACGAAAAAACGGTAGCGTTGAACACCTATAAAGAGACAAACAATGTTTTTAATTTTAGTGCTGAGTCACAGCAAAAAATTCAGCAACTGACAGAGTATGAGTTGAACAAAGAAGCCGAGAGAAAAAGAATCAATGGGCTGGAACTTTCATTGGCCACGCTCGAAAATAAAATCAGGCCCCTGCAGTCTAAAGGGAAAGATGAACTGATGACCGTGAACCAACGGATCATTGATTTGCGCAAAAAAATAAATGAAGCCAATGCAAACAACGTGGACGCAAGGATCGTCAACCAGCTACGAGACGAACTGCAGTTGGAAATGGGCCGGTTGGTTGCCATCAATAATCCGGAAGAG
>JAYVAI010000148.1:0-12638 GCA_043751075.1 Cyclobacteriaceae bacterium
GCATCGACAAAGTGCTCACTCATAAAGTGTGGGGCTATCTTATTTTTTTCACCGTTCTCTTTCTGATATTCCAATCCATTTTTGCGTGGGCGCAGATACCGATGGATTTTATTGACCAGTCGTTTGCAAAACTCAGCTATGTGGCAGGCCAATACCTACCCGATGGCCCCTTCTTTGATTTGATCACTCAAGGCGTGGTGCCTGGGATTGGGGGCATCGTGCTTTTCATACCTCAGATCGCAATTTTATTTGCTTGCATTGCTGTGCTGGAAGAAACGGGTTACATGGCCCGCGTGGTGTTTCTTATGGACAAGATCATGCGCAAATTTGGCCTTAACGGAAAAAGTGTGGTGCCCTTGATTTCCGGGTTGGCCTGTGCCATTCCCGCCATCATGGCCACACGCACCATCGACAATTGGAAGGACAGGCTCATCACCATTTTTGTTACGCCTTTTATGAGTTGCTCGGCACGGTTGCCGGTGTTCACCATCTTGATTGCCTTGATTATCCCTGACGATAAGCTGTTTGGTTTTTTTAATTATCAAGGGCTGGTGCTGATGGCCCTCTATCTTCTCGGATTTCTTGCCGCCCTATTTTCTGCCATGGCATTAAAATTCCTCATCAAAACAAAAGAAAGAAGTTACCTGATCATGGAGCTGCCCACCTATCGCATGCCCCGTTGGGCCAATGTGGGCTATACGATTTTGGAAAAGACAAAAGCGTTTGTGTTTGAAGCTGGCAAAATAATCCTTGCCATATCCATTGTGCTTTGGGTGTTGGCCAGCTACGGCCCAGGTGAAAGTATGCGGGAGGCAGAACAACAAGTATTGTCCGATGTTTCTATTCAGGGGTTAACACCTCAACAAGTGCAAGACCGCATTGCCGCCAGCAAACTGGAACATTCATACGCGGGTATTATTGGAAAATCCATCGAGCCAGCCATAAGGCCCCTTGGTTATGATTGGAAAATTGGAATTGCGCTGATCACCTCCTTCGCAGCGCGCGAAGTGTTTGTGGGCACGATAGCTACTATTTATAGTTTGGGCAGTTCGCAAGATCAGCTCACTATTAAAACACGGCTGCGGTCGGAAATAAATCCTGAAACCGGTGGCCCCCGATACACAACCGCAGTAGGCCTTTCGCTGTTGGTGTTCTACACATTGGCCATGCAATGCATGAGCACACTGGCTGTGGTGAAGCGTGAGACAAAGGGTTGGAAATGGCCTGCCATCCAATTGGCTTACATGACTGCCCTCGCCTATCTGTCAGCCTTTTTGGTTTATCAATCGCTTTCTTAGATCGTTCCAAAGAATCTTTCAACAAATCTCACTGCTTGGCATTAAATTATTTCTGATCTTTAACCATAATTAAAAGCTCAATAAGGTTTGGCATAGCAAGCAGAAAACGTTAATAATAAATTCACATGGTTTCAACAAAAAACTACCACAAAGGGTTGCTGTACCTGATCCATCTTTTAATATCGGCCGATGGCGTGATCGATGAAAGGGAGTTTGCTTCGCTGGCCCTCATAAAAAGCAAAGAGAAAATCCCCGATTCGTTGTTCAAAGAGTTTGAAGAAACCCTTCGCCTAAAAACGGAAAGGGAAATTTTTAAAACGGGAATAAGGTTGATCGGTGAATGCAGTATAAAGCAAAAGTTGAAAGCATTTGTGCATCTCTATAACATGGCCAAAGTGGATGGTTCAGTCCACGAGCGTGAAGTGCGGTTGTTGCTCTATTCTGTGAAAGCAGCAGGCATCGAGTTTGCCGATGTGGTAAAGCAAGCCAACGCGCAAAGCAAATAACCGGGGCAGCATGAAGGCGATATTGCTTGGCCTTGTAGCCTCATTTGTTTTTGGATGTTCGCGGCCCCACCCAAATAAATTTTCTGATCCAACCATAGCGGCCATTGCCGATTTTCAAGACCGCAGGCAAATCGACAGCCTTATCCATTATCTGATCAACAAAAATCCCGCCTACCGTGCCGAGGCTGCGCTTGCCCTGGCCTCGGTGCAGGATTCTTCAGCAAGTCTGCAATTGGGCACCATGCTCTTGGAAGACCCCTTTCTACCTGCCAGAATAAACGCTGCATTTGCCCTGGGGCAAGCGGGTGGCAATGCCGCAGTCAATGCACTCATCCCTGCTTTAACCGGCACAAGTAGTGAGGTGGTGAGCGAAGTTTTACAGAGCTTGGGCAAAACAATTGCAGCAAGAGATATTAGTGCATTGTTAAATTTTCAGCCGCAAGATTCCGTTCAGGAGCAGGGCCTTTCGTGGGGTTTTTATTATGCGGGCATGCGCGGCCTGGCCGACTCTGTAATGGCAAACCGTGTTGCAAAATTTCTGGATGTTGGTCATAGCACTTCCGTGCGATTGGGTGCCGTACATTTTTTCAATCGTTCCGCAACGCTCAAATCTGTTCCAACAAAAGACCTGACACGTTCTGCCACCGAAGACAAAAGCCCTTTTGTGCGGATGACTGCCGCTATGGCTCTGCGGAAAATTACCACGGAAGATCACCTGCCTGCACTCAGGCAAATCCTAACGGAAGATGCCGACTATCGTGTGAGGGTAAACGCTGCACGGGTGGCCGCAGCCAAACCAACCATCGAACGGGATAAACTGGTGCTGCTCGCTCTTCAGGATAAAAACATTCACGTGGCTGTAGCTGCTGCGGAGGCAATTCAAAAAGATTTTGGAAAAAAAGAGGAGTTGTTGGCGTTTGCGCGAACCACCAAAAATTTCAGGGTGCAGTCCACCCTTTTCAAAATGTTGATTGTTCCGTTTCCGGAACTAAGGAAGGAAATCACAGAGGCATATAAAAAATCTGATGACAATTATCAAAAGGCGGGCTTGCTCATTTCGCTTTCATCCGATATTGCTTCTCATGAATTTCTGGCACAGGAAATCATAGATTCAAAAGTGCCGGTAATAAAAACAGCCGCGGCCCAGGCATTGACAGTGCTCAACAAAAGCAACTTGTTTTCCAAGGACCTCAAACCTGCCTTTGCCGAGGCTTATAAAAATGCTTTGCTCGATGCCGATGCGGGCGTGATCAGCATTGTGGCTGCTAGCCTTGCCGACTCATTGCTTGACTACAAATCGATGATCAAAGATTACACCTTCCTTCATCAAGCCAAAGCAAAACTTGTATTGCCAAAGGACTATGAAGCCATTCAACCGTTGGATGAAGCCATCGCCTATTTCGAAGGAAGGGAAAAACCCTCGGCACCAAAAAATGAATTCAATCACCCCATCAATTGGCAACTTGTAAAAGGCATTTCAAAAAACCAGCAGGTTAAAATAGTCACCAACAAAGGTGAAATTACACTTGCGTTGCTGGCGGAGGATGCGCCCGGCACGGTGGCAAATTTTGTTGACCTGGTAAATCAAAAATATTTTGATGGCAAGTACGTACATCGGGTAGTTCCAAATTTTGTGATGCAAACGGGCTGCAACCGTGGCGATGGCTTTGGCAGCGAAGCCTATTCCATCCGATCAGAATTTTCTTTAGAAAGATATGATGAGGGCACGGTGGGCATGGCCTCTGCCGGAAAGGACACCGAAGGCACACAATGGTTCATTGTTCATTCGCCAACGCCCCACCTCAATGGACGCTACACTCTTTTCGCCACAGTAGTGAGTGGTATGGATGTCGTGCATAAAATGGAAGTGGGCGACCGAATAGTAGGAGTTTCTCTTAATGAGAAGTAGAAACCAAAGAAAGCATCCAAATCTCCGGGGAAAAAATGATGCCGTGCCTTAGTGATTAAGATTTGATAGCATCATTCTTTGCGCCTCTTGGTGCCTTCGTGGTTTGGATTTGAATGTGTAGTTCTTTGTGCCTCTTTGTGTTCTCTGTGCCTTCGTGGTTCAGATTGTTTGCAGGACAAGCAGTAGAGCCAAAATGTTTACAACATAATATCGTTTAGGATTTCACTTATTCCATGAGCCCTAATTACTTTGCAGGATTATGGCGAAGGCATTTTATCAGGATTTTAAAATTGGGATAATCGGTGGAGGCCAGCTTGGCCGCATGCTCATTCAATCGGGCATAGATTTTAACCTCAACTTCTCCGTGCTCGACCCCGATCCGCAGGCACCGTGCCATCAGCTTGCACCTTTCACGTGCGGCAAACTTACCGACTACCAAACGGTGATGGATTTTGGAAAAGATTGTGACCTGATCACCATCGAAATTGAAAACGTGAACACGCGGGCACTGGCCGACCTTGAAAAGGCAGGCAAAATAGTTTTCCCACAGCCAGCCATTGTTGAACTCATCCAGGACAAGCGCAGGCAAAAACAATTTTTTAAGGACAACAATATTCCTACTGCCGACTTTTTGATTGTTGAAAACAAAGAAGAAATCCTTCGCCATCAATCGTACCTGCCTGCTGTGAACAAACTTGGCCGCGAAGGGTATGACGGGCGCGGTGTGCAGGTGCTGCGCAGCAATGAAGATATTTCAAAAGCATTTGATGCACCAGGCCTGCTCGAAAAACTTGTTGATTTCGAAAAAGAAATTTCGGTGATTGTATCGTGCAACCCGGCCGGTGAGATCGCCACCTTCCCCGCGGTGGAAATGGTATTTCATCCACAGGCCAATTTGGTAGAGTATCTTTTCTCGCCAGCACAAATCAACGATGCCATTGCACAACAGGCAAAAGAAATTGCAGAGCGAGTAATTGTTACGTTAGGATTAGTAGGTCTTCTGGCTGTGGAAATGTTTGTGACCAAAGATGGGCAGGTGCTTGTGAACGAAGTAGCGCCCCGGCCGCACAACAGCGGCCATCAAACCATTGAGGCAAATGTTACCTCGCAATATGAACAACACTTGCGCGCCATTCTCGGATTGCCTCCTGGCGACACGCGATGCAGCGCACCCAGCGCCATGGTAAACATCTTGGGCGAAGAAGGCTTTACCGGTATGGCACAGTACGAAGGGCTGAGCGAAGTGATGGCAATGCCCGGTGTGCATGTGCACCTGTATGGAAAGAAACAAACAAAACCCTTTCGCAAAATGGGCCATGTTACAATCGTGGACAGCGATCTGGAAAGTTTGAAAAAGAAAGCCAACTTTGTAAAGCAAACCCTGAAAGTAAAAGCATGAGCAATCCCGTTGTAGGCATAATCATGGGCAGTCAGTCGGACCTGAAAGTGATGAGAGAAGCCGCTGAATTTCTGGAGGAGTTAAAAATCCCCTTTGAACTTACCGTAGTGTCGGCACACCGCACGCCCCAGCGCATGGTTGACTATGCATCTTCCGCGCGGCTGCGTGGTCTCAAAGTAATTGTGGCCGGTGCCGGAGGTGCGGCTCACCTTCCGGGGATGGTTGCTTCGCTCACCTCATTGCCGGTGATCGGGGTGCCAATCAAATCTTCCAACTCCATAGACGGATGGGACTCCGTGCTTTCCATCTTGCAAATGCCAAGTGGTGTGCCAGTGGCAACGGTGGCCCTGAACGGTGCAAAAAATGCTGGCATATTGGCAGCGCAAATATTGGGCACCGAAAACAAAGCGATCGCAAAAAAATTGGATGCCTTTAAAATAGGCCTCCGCAAAAAAGTGGAGGATTCATTCAAGCACATTGAAAAGAAGGGATGGAAGCATGCGCAGTGATTGGGGTCAAAGTTCTTCTTAGTGAAACTTCGTGCCTGCCTTGCCGGCAGGCAGGCCTTTGTGCCCCTGTCTACCGCAGGCAGGTACGTGGTTCAATCTCCGTACTCTTTACCTTGTCAGAAACCTGGCCTGACCAGTAGAGCTTAACATCAGTTAATATTGCTCTCTGCCCGAGTGCCTCAATATCTCCATCAAACAAACACCCGGATTTTCCTCTATATCTTTTTGCCAAAACCTGAACACGGTAAAGCCCATTTTCTCCAACACGATATTGTTTTGCCTGTCGCGCTGCATGTTGCGCTCAATCTTGGGTATCCAAAAGCCACGGTTTGATTTGATGGCCGCCTTCTTATTTGTCCAATCGTGGCCATGCCAAAACTCACCATCGATAAACACCACAAATTTTTTTGACTTATTGGATATATCAGGCTTGCCGGGCAACCCTTTCACGTGCACCCGAAAGCGGATGCCTGCTTTCCACAACGATTTTCTGAAAGTAATTTCAGGCTTTGTGTTCTTGCTGCGGATTTTTGCCATCGCCTCGCTCCGTTTCTTGGTAGTGTAAAAACCCAAAGCCTCCTCGAAGCGCGGCACTTTTATTTCAAACTCCGGGTATGGTTTGGGCATGCGTTAAAGTTCTTTTGTTTGATCTCAACAAAAAAATTTAGGTTGGAAGTTCTCTAATTTGAATACGCGATTGTAAATTTAAGTTGGGAGGCTAATCAATTAAAAGCGTAATTGTCATGGAAAAAGAGAAAGGAATAAAAACTGCCCAATCACAAACGAAGCATAAACAAAATCAAATCCGAAAGCTGGCCACTATAGAGGCAGCATTCCATTTTCTTATTGATGATGAAAGAACAATTATGGAACAGTACAAAATACTAAAAAAGGCTGCGAAGGATCATGCAGGTGACTTAGCTGTTGATTACGCAAATCCTGTTGAAGAAAACGAATTGGACAGCGCGGGAGAATTATATGGGAAAATAGAAAGCATGATCAGTAGTAATATCAAATTTGCAAACCGGATATTGAGTTCAAAGAAGTTACCAACTTGCCTACATTCACCTAAACCTCAAGCTCAATCTCACCATCGGGTTGGCAACCGCTAGGTTCCGATTTTCCTTTCCCGTCATTTGTTTGTTCACAAAATAATTTTCGGGCGACAGCTTCATCGAAAATTCATATTTTTTCTTCCGTCCTGTTTCACCCTGCATGTTCTTCACCAGGTTTTCTTTTTTGAATTTGTTGAACATTGCCTGATGGCCAATAAGCGCAAGCAACGAAGGCACACCCACAAATGCCGTGGGTGAATCGGCCTGGGCAATGGCCATCACACCAAAGCCAATCAATGCCGCGCCCGTGGCGGTCAGGTTTATGGCACTGCCTTGCTTTTTGGTCAGGTGTACGTTTTTAACAGAACGCTGTGCCAGCAAAGTGCCGGCCACGGCTGTCGCTGCCGGAATAAGAAAGAGCCCGCTCGACTCGGAGTTGTTGTCCAATGCCTGCGCTACTATGGTAAAGCCAATGCCGGTGGAGATCAGTGCCAACGAGTTTACAACGTCCACATCACCACGGGAATATTCATATCGTTTTGAAACCTTGTTGCCAATAAGCAATCCCGAAACGCCACCGGCCAGCAGACTAAGCCCGACTACGTTTGCATTGTCCGCTTGTGCTGCGGCCGCTATCGAAACGCCAACATACGGTCCTAAAAAACCATAGTGCCGCATCATTTCGATTTGACCATCGCTTGTCCGCTTTCGCTTTTGAATTTGAAACGCTGCTTCGCCCAGGCCAATGCTGCCCACTGATGAAAGCAGAAAGATTATTTTTCCGGAATCATCGTTGTTGGCTGCCAGAGCAAGGCCCAAGGAGGCACCATACCCTAGCCCCAGGATTTTGCCAGTGTTAGAGGCACGAATGGTGCTTTGTGTAATGCCATCGTATTTCTTTGGGTTGAGCGCTGGCCCCAATAGCCATAGGCCACCCGTTATTAAAGGGATTCCTACTGCAGCGGCATTGTCAACTTCTGCCAACACAACCAAACTTGTTCCGTAATAGGCCCCATAAAAATAATTTAGGCCACGGTCGCGGTTGCGAAATTCAAATTCTTCAGGCACCACTGGGGTCGCAGTTACGGCAGGGGTTTGCGCTCGGTCCCATTCCCCTTTCATTTGTTGATAGCGTATTTTCTCTTCTTCCGAGAGCCGATTGAAATAGGTCTGCAAAAACGCCTCATAATCTTTTTCGTAAGCAAACTCTTCAGCGGATAGAGCCATGCCTTTCTCCTTCTTTTCTTGGATGTCGCGATAGGTTTGCTTGGTGGTTTCCTGCCAATAGCCACGGGCCGTGTAAATGTTTTGTGCAAAAGTCACGATTGTGAAGAGGATGAGCCATGCAAAGGCAAGCAATGTTATTTTTGATTTAAAAGGAAGAAGTGATCCGAACCTTGAAGCAGATAACGATGCATTTATTTCCATGACATTAGCTTAAAAACAGGAAAACAGGAGTACATAAATGTAACATTTTTTTGGAGCTTCAGAATGTCTGAATGAGTGCTTCTGCAAATCAATTAAAAATAAAGCATGACCAATATCATAGAATTTCGCTAAAAAGTATGCGAACATAGTATAGGATTTAAGCCCCTATTTTATGGCACTCGAAATAAAGAAGAATCCAAATGCCATAAAAGGAATTGGTGCCGGCTGCGATGAAGAAGCGGTGAGAATAATCATGAGTTCCCCAGCGTGGAACCCCGCCAAGCAGCGCGGCAAGCCCGTGAAGCAACGGATGGTGTTGCACATTATGTTTAGGCTCGCATCGGCATGAACGCTTTGCGTCAGTTGACTTTTATCAACTCCAACTCAAAAACAAGGGTAGAGAAAGGTGGGATTTGTCTGCCATTTCCACGCTCTCCATATCCAAGTTCTTGTGGAATATAGAACTCCCATTTGTCGCCTTCGTGCATCAATTGCAGGCCTTCGGTCCAGCCGCGTATCACCCCGGTCAATGCAAAAGTTGCCGGTTGCCCACGTTGCACCGAACTGTCGAACACCGTTCCATCAATCAACTTGCCGGTGTAGTGCACGGTTACTTTATCGGTAGCGATGGGTGACTTGCCAGCTCCTGATGAAATGATTTTGTATTGCAGCCCACTCGCTGTTGTTTTCACACCGTCTGCGGTTTTGTTGCGCTCAAGAAAAAGTTGGTTTTCTTTTATCAGCGATTCATTTTTCTTTGCCGATGCGGCCTGCATATATTCTTGCACAATGGGCATGCATTCCTGTTGGCTTATCTTCAACGGTTTGTTTTCATAAAAATCTTTGATGGCCTGGTTTAGCACCTCTACATCTAATGAATCGCCCCCCTGGCCTTTTACATTGGATGCCATCAGCACACCCAACCCATAGCTGGCGCGCTGGTGTTCATTTGTTATCACCACGTCCTTCGGTTTCTTCAGGTCTGCGATTTCGGACTTTAATTTTTCGGTCTCAGCCTTCAGCTTGGCCACTTCGGTGATCAATTCCTTTTTTGATTGGGCAAACAAGGTTGCGTTGATCAGCATGACAAATACAAAAGCAAATAACTTCATGGTTTGATGATTTTATGTGGAGCGCAAAGAAAAGGAAAATAAGTTTATGCTCCGTAAAGCAAAAATAAAAATCAACATCTTGCATAAGAATGAGTGTGAACCGAATAGCAAAAACCGCGTTGCTCCTGCTGCTTGTGCTGATGGCAATCGCTCAGGCACTTTATTTCTTTCAGGACAAGCTGATTTTTCAGGCAGTGAAACTTGGCCGCGATCACACCTTTTCATTTGGCCAACCCTACGAGGAACATTTTATTGCCACCCAAGACGGCAACGAGATAAATGCCTTGTGGTTTAAACCAGCTGACCCCAAAGGACTGGTAATTTATTTTCACGGCAATGCCGATAACCTTCAGCGCTGGGGCCAATATGCTGTTGACATTACAAATCTGAAATACGAAGTGCTCATGATCGATTACCGTGGTTATGGAAAAAGCAACGGTGAGCCCAGCGAAAAAATGTTGTATGAAGATGCCGCACTGGTTTGGGATTGGGCGAAGGGGAGGACAGATCATAAAAAAATTGTGATCTATGGAAGATCACTGGGCTCTGCTGTTGCCACACACTTGGCTGCTGATGTGCAGCCCAGTTTGCTCCTATTGGAAACCCCTTTTGATGAACTGAAGGGAGGCACTTGGTTGCGGTACTTGCTTTCCGTTGTTCCATTGCGGAGCAGGTTTCCCACCAAAGACTATCTCGGCAAAGTGGCTGGCAAGGTGGTGATCTTTCATGGCACGGACGATTGGGTAGTAAACCTAAAATCTGCCGAAAGGCTAAAACCTTTGTTGAAAAAAACGGATCAGTTTATCATAATCCCCGAAGGGGGGCACCGCAATCTCAGGGACTTTGCTTTGTATCATACCAAACTTGAAGCAGCCTTGCAGTAAATGAATTTCTCTTCTCGATTTTCGCTACTGCACTTGTGCCAGACAATTGCAGAACCTATATTGTACGCATGAAATGGATTCAAACCCTCTACGTGATTGTGGCAGTAATGCTGTCTGTTACTATTGTAGAGGTTTCATGCTTTCAATTTTCAAGTACCACTACAGCCATGCAAATACCCCTCGAAGGGCCGCTGGATGAAGACGCTAAAGATATCAGCGATGACTTTGCTGACGATAAGGAATATATTTCGCATGTGTCCATTCCCTCCAATTATCTTTCTGATATACTTCATTCTGCAGGCTACCTTATAAGCCATGCCAATCAAGTAAAGAAAATTTCTACCCCTCCGCCCAAGTCTTGATTTTATTCTAACCTGATGCCTATCGGCAATCATACCTCAAAATCCCCCGCAGGATTTGAGTAACTAATTATTTTCCCAGTTCAATTCTCAACTTACCGTATCGGTAAGCTTTGCCCATTTCCATTTAAGGCAGGCAGGCACCACAACGGCAATGATGACCAAAAATTTAATTTTCTATGAAACAAGAGCATGGCAATATCATAGGCACGCTTAAATATTTTCTTAATCCATTTGATGGCCGATATGAGGACTTGACCGAGGGAAACGTTGCAGGAAATATTATAAAAGACCTAACAGCAGGTTTGATCGTAGCGATGGTGGCCATACCTATGGCGATGGGATTTGCCATGGCTTCCGGCTTGCGCCCCGAGCAAGGAATTGTTGGTGGCGCTGTGGCCGGATTGCTCGGTGCTTTGTTTGGTGGTTCCAAATATCAGGTGTATGGGCCCACGGCAGCTTACATCCCGATCATTGGTGGGTTGATGGCCACTTACAACCACGGGTTTTTAGTGTTGGCTTCAGTGCTTGCCGGAATTTTATTGATGATCAGTGGCGTTGCCAAGTTAGGGCGCTTTATTGCCAAAGTGCCCAACTCGATTGTGGTAGGGTTTACTGCGGGCATTGCCGTGGTCATTGCCTTTTCGCAAATGGGCGAAGTGCTGGGCTACGAAAACAAAATAGGATTGGTGCTGGATGAGCAACTCAAAAACATAATAGACCTTTCGCATCAGTTCAATCCCTTCGCATCCTTCATTGCCATTGCCACGTTTTTTATATGCCGTTATTCTAAAAAAGTTTCTGCCTTTTTGCCAGGGCCATTGATAGCCCTGGGCTTGGGCCTGTTGGCGGCAGAAACATTTTGGGCGGGCAAAGATTTGGTGCTGATCAAAGACAAATACGGTTCCATCCCCACCGACTTCTTAGTTTTCACAATGCCTGTTCTGCCGGAAGTTTGGAACGCTCAGGTGATTTTTGATTTAATCTATTTTGTGATCGCCATTTATTTTGTGGCGGCCGTGGAAAGTTTGCTCTGCTCACGAATGGCCGACCGCTTGGCCAACAATCAAGGCACGCCCTTCAATCCAAACAAAGAATTTTGGGGCCAAGGCATGGTGAATATTTTCACGCCCATGTTCAATGGGTTTCCGCATACGGGTGCGCTGGCGCGAACTGCAGTGAACATTAAACTCGGTGCCGTGTCTCCGTTGGCTGGCATAGCCAAGTTCGCTTTCAAACTTTTGATGGCGGCCTTTCTGGCCACTTACCTCGAAGATGTTCCGATGGCCTGCATTGGCGGCATATTGCTTTACGTGGCCACCAACATGGTGAAAATGCACGAACTGAAGGAAATCTTTAACATGCGCAGCAACGTGCATCTCTTCCTTATGATTTATACAGCAGTGATGTTGCCATTCTTTGGGTTTCTTACAGCCGTGCTAAGTGCCATCGCTATTTATATCGTGTTGAGTTATCTGGGCCATCATCATATCATAAAAAGATTGGACAGTTCCGATTACATTTTTCGGTTTCTTCCCTTCGTTAAAGATTCAGGGAAAGTCAATTGATGGTCAAAGAATTTTCAGGGCATCGTGCTCTTAGAGAAACTAAAGCCTTCAGTAGATAGCGAAACACATCGGTGACATCGAAACGAAATTCCAACAATTCCGAATTTGTTGAGAAAGTGGCTTCGCGCAATGTGAGGATTACCGGTAAGCAGATTTTAAAGAATAGTCCAATTTTAAAAGAGATGATTGAAGATGATCAAATCGCCCTCGTGTGCGGCATGTATGACGTGGAAACCGGCATCGTTGATTTTTATGATGATGAGATAGTTACATCAGATACGATAGCTACGAAAGCATTTTTATAACTTTTTGAACTAAAAGCATGCTAAAGGATTTGAGATACGATTTGCGTTCCAGTATTGTCGTGTTCTTTGTGGCGTTGCCCCTTTGTTTGGGTATCGCGCTCGCGTCTGGTGCTCCACTTTTTTCGGGCATACTGGCGGGCATCGTGGGAGGGATTTTTGTAGGCTACTTCAGCCAATCTACTTTTAGTGTCAGCGGGCCATCAGCCGGGGTGGCTGGCATTATAGCGTTGGCCATCAGCAGTCTTGGTTCTTTCGAAGCCGTGTTGTTTAGCATTGTGTTGGCTGGGGTTTTTCAAGTGCTTCTTG
>JAYVAI010000149.1:0-4610 GCA_043751075.1 Cyclobacteriaceae bacterium
TTTTCATACGCTCCAAGCAGGTTAAGATTGTTATTCAACTTCAACATGGACTGGATACTTTCGCTCAGCAACTGATTGTCTTCGTAGAGTAAAATAGAACGTGGCGTCATATTGAGACTGTAAATATCAACACTACTTTAATACAGCGGTATCGCATCATCATGCGATGGGCACGTTAAGTTCTACTTCCGTCCCCATACCCATTGTACTTTTTAAGGTAAGGGTGCTGTTTATGTCTTTGGCGCGTTCGCTTAAATTGCGCAATCCATTACCAGTTTTTATTTTATTTTCATCAAAGCCCTTGCCATTATCTTTTATGGACATCACCAGAATATGATCCTGCTGATTTAAACTGATTTCTACCTTGCTTGCCTCACTGTACTTTGCGGCATTATTGATGGTCTCTTTAAAGATGAGAAAAAGATTCTTGCGTTGGTCGGCACTCAATATCAAATTTTCTATCCCTTTTTCAGAAAACTGATATTCAACATTTTTCAGTTCAAAAATCTCTGCAGCAAATTCACGCATGCGAATGAGTAACTGACTTATCGAATCATTGCGTGGATTGATTGACCACACCATGTCACCCATGTCTTCCATCATGCGTGCGGATTGCTCGCCAATCCGTTGAAGATAGCTTTGAGTGTTTCCATTCTTTTCTACGAGCGCCACCTGGCTCATGATGTTAATGCTGGAAAGGGTTGACCCAATATCATCATGCAAATCGCGGGCAATGTTGTTGCGCACTTTTTCAATCTCAATCAACCGCTTGGTGCGGTTCATTACCCGATAGCGGTTTAGCAACAAAAGCCCAATGACCACCACCAATATCAAAGCGGTGACAATGGAGGAAGTCAAAACCCGTTGCCTGCTTAGTGCCAGCGATTGCAATTCCTGTTCTTTTTTCAGCAAGGCAATTTCTTTTTCTTTCTTTTCGTTTTTGTACTCTTCTTCGAGTTTTTTTAATTGTAGTGTTACGTCCTTACCTTTTATGGAGTCGTTGAGTTGCTGCCCTTGCTTGAGGTTTTCAAATGCCTTATCGAATTGCTTGCGCGAGGCATACCACTCCGCCAATTGAAAATGACCTTCTGCGGTATTGCTGAGTGCGCCCATCTCCAAAGAGATTTTTATGTTTTGAAGCAGGTCTTGTTCTTCTCTTGTTTCTTTTTGTACATCGTTCTTCAACAACACCAAGTATGCTTTAATCCTGGCCACCAAAGAACTATCGCCCTGTTGGCGCGCAAGCAAAAGGGCTTCGGAAAATGCTTTACCTGCTTCTTCCGTTTTTTTCGATTGCTTTAAGAGCGAACCAATATTGAACAGCACCCGCGCTTCCTCCAGCGATAATTTGAGCTCCCTTGCCCGCGCCAATGCCTTGTTGAAATAACGCATGGACAGTTCCGTCCGCTGGCTCTGTTGATATACATCGCCCAACGTCATCCACGAAGTGAGCAACCCCCGCTTGTCGCCCAATTCTTCCTTTAATTTTTCAGATTGCAATAAGTACTTTTCAGCAGCCGCATATTGTTCGAGTTCAAAATAATCATTCCCCAAACTTTGCAAACAAAATGACTGGCCCCGTTTGTTTTTTATTTCCTCGAACTGCGCAAGGGATTTGAGGTGATAGTCTGCGGCAGTTTTAATATTGCCTAAATGATTATAGGCATTGCCAATGTTAAGCAACTGTCCTGCCCGTGCGGTCTTGTCCCCGTGCGGGCCAATGAGGCGGAGGGCTTCCAACAAATACGGCAACGCTTCCTTGAACTTACCTTGGTTTTTGTAAAACAGTCCCGCTGCGTTGGCATAGTTCACGGCTGCTTTTTGGTTGGCAGGATTTTTTTTGGAAAGTGCCTCCATCAGGTTCAGATAAAATTGAGCGCTGTCCATGCGCCCAGTGTTTTGGTGCATGGCCACCAATCCCGAATAGCCAGAAGGTAATCCAAAGTCGGTGCCCAGTGCTTTGGACAATGCAATTTGTTGATAGATATAAGCCTTGCCCCTTGCTATATCTTTTCGCATAAACTCAGAGCCGAGGCGGTCGAGCACTTTGATTTCATTGGTGTCGCGCGAGTGCTTGGTCAATTCTTGCAACAGGCTATCAATCGCAGGTGTTTGCGCAAGGCCAATGTTGGCCATGAGCGATGCCACTACCCATATTAGACCCTTTTTCATTCTCCTAAACTTACTTAGTTTGAATGGAAAAGGAAAACTGGGGGAAGGGTGTTTTTGAAAAATATAATTGCCATGTATTTGGCGGCAAGGCGAGGCGCCACCGGGCCCTGATTAAACGAGGTCTCTCACAAAGCGGAGCTGTCCCTGCCCGTCCGGTCAGGCGAGCGTTCCAAACTTGCCACGCGCTTCGAGTGGTCCGCCCTCGCCCAAAGCCAGCACACTTCGGGCTAGGAATTTATCACGCGCTTCGCGTGGCTTCTATCCTTTGACGAAGCCGCCCCGATTTTATTCTATTAATATTGTTTGTTATTGACAACAATGTAGCTAAATTTGTCCGTAATTACGAACATTATGAATTCAAAGAAACCGCCTATCCACTTGCCTCAAGTCGCCAAGTTATTGGTTGGGTTGGGTGAAAACATAAAACTTGCCCGCCTTCGCAGAAAGTTGAGCACCACACAAGTAGCCCAACGTGCTGGGCTGGGCCGCACCACACTTTGGGCCGTAGAAAAGGGCTCGCCAAATGTCGCTCTCGGTTTTTATGTGCAAGTACTTTTTGTTTTAGGCCTTGAAACCGATTTATTGAAAGTGGCAGGTGATGATGTGCTGGGCAAGAAGCTACAAGACGCCAAATTATTGACAAGGAAACGGGCACCGAAAAAGTAAAATTGGAATGGCAGCAAACAGCACTCAGCGAACGATTTTTGTCTATGCTCATTGGGTAGGCATTGGGCAGCCTGTGTTGATGGGGCGGCTATATGCCACCGGTGTGCGTGGCAAAGAAATATTTTCGTTTGAATATGAGGAGCCTTGGCTAAAATCAAAACAGTTCCAACAACTTGACCCCGACCTTCAGTTATTTCCGGGTCAACAATTTCTGGGAGCGAACAAGCACAACTTTGGAATGTTCCTGGACTCCTCGCCCGACCGATGGGGGAGGGTGTTGATGAAAAGGCGGGAAGCGGCTTATGCGAGAAAGGAAGGACGAAAAGAAAGGGCACTTTTTGAATCCGATTTCCTTCTTGGTGTTTATGATAACCATCGGATGGGCGCACTACGGTTCAAAGAAAATCCGATGGGCCCTTTTCTTGATGACAATGAAAGTATGGCCGCGCCACCCTGGACTTCCATTGGTGAGCTTGAGCATGCTAGTTTGGAATTGGAAAAAGCAAGCGCGACCCATAGCACTAAATATTTAAAATGGCTCAACATGCTGATGGCGCCTGGCTCATCACTTGGTGGTGCGCGGCCAAAAGCAAGTGTGGCAGACAACAAAGGGAACTTGTGGATAGCCAAGTTCCCCAGCAAGAGCGATGGCCGCGATGTGGGTGCATGGGAAATTGTTGCGCATGATTTGGCAGCGAAGGCGGGACTGCGGGTGGCGGAAGCCAAGACGGGAAAATTTTATAGCAAGCAACATACCTTTCTCACCAAGCGCTTCGACCGAACACCCAAAGGCGGACGGATACATTTCGCATCTGCCATGACGTTGCTCGGCCGCACCGATGGCACCGATTTTCGTGATGGTGCCAGCTATCTCGACATCGTTGGCTTTATTTTGAAACACGGTAGCCGCACCAATCAAGACCTGGAAGAACTTTGGCGAAGGATTGTTTTTTTTGTTTGTGTTGGCAACACCGATGACCATTTGCGCAACCACGGATTTTTGCTGACCGAAAACGGCTGGGCACTTTCGCCAGCGTATGATATAAATCCCACTGATAGTGGAAGTGGCCTGAGCCTCAATATTTCTGAAACCGACAATGCCCCTGACTTGGATTTGGCGAGGGAAGTAGCTCCTTACTTTAGGGTTTCAGTAAAGCAGGCGGCAGCCATTATTAAGGCAGTAAAAAAATCCGTTGGCGAATGGAACACAGTTGCCAAGAAATACGGTCTATCAAAATCCGAGCGCGATGAGATGGCGGGGGCATTTGCAATAAATTAAATGGCACTGACTACTTTTCAAAAAAGCAATCCTCAAAAAACCTTCGCCACCTTATCATGGTAAGTGAGCACCCCCAATGAAATTCCAAGCGTAATCTCATGGCTCGTGAACCGCAGGCTTGAATCTTTGCTGCCAGGCAATTCAAAAACATAGCCGAGGTGGTAATTTTTTATCAGCACCTGAACAAGTGTGCCATACGTTTTAAAGTTCCTGGTAAAAATCCCTGCCGAATAAAATTCATGGAAGGTAAAAGTGGCCTGCCCACTGGGTGCGTGCCTGCACCCTGGCACTGAACTGGTTGTTGATGCCCGCATAAGCAGGGTTGATAGTGAGCGGGTTGTTGAGGTATTGCGCATAGATGGGGTCTTGCTGGGCTGAGAGTTTTTGCGTAAAGCAAAATAAGATTAGCAGGAGCGGGACTGATTTTTTCATAATGTGTTTTTTTTAATGGTTGACAGTTAAACTCATTTTAATCATTTTCTTTTTTTTTGTG
>JAYVAI010000150.1:0-4610 GCA_043751075.1 Cyclobacteriaceae bacterium
ATGAACACCAATATTGCCGACCTGCGCAAAATAGGTGAGCAAAAGTATTTCAACAAGAAAGAAAACAAATACACGGTTTTTATGGCTTACGAAATAAAGAAAAATGCCATGTTCCGCTTTATGAAAAAGCAAGCAAGGGTTGACAACACCATCGATAAACGCCAAATGGACCTGATCGATAAAATCTTGGACGAACAGATAAAGCAAACGGAAGAGGAGGGAGAAAATTAAAGTAGGCAGTAGGCAGAATGCAGTTGGCAGGGGTTCGCTTCATATATTAGTCGCCCCCTTTGCAACTCAAGTTCTCTTCTTAAAAAATAAATAGCCGGTAAAGAGAATTACCCCAGCAGAAACTAGTAACGTCCAATAGTTCAACCTTCTTGTTTCCACATACATGGTGTGCTCCTTCAATAAAAATTTTATGGAGGGCGGGTTCCATATAAACCGATTGCCAACCACCGAGTCGGCATTGGTGTACACTACCTGCCACGGCATGTTTATCACATGTGTATATTTTCCCTCATTGGCATCCATGATGAAATCCAGCTTCGCCTCTTCGGGTTTATACAGTTCTTCAAAGCGGCCCTTCATGTTCTGTGGCAAAGGTATGCCAAGGCTATCCATCACGGTAAACATGAAATCATCTTTCACATCTTGCTTCTTCACCAAGTAATCATAAATATTTTCTTTGTGCTTTTTAAGGGTGTCAAGCCAGCGGTTTTCCAAGTTGCTTTCTTCAATCAATTTTACGTCCAGGGCAAACTGGGCTTCAAAAATCGTACGCAATCCATACACATCAATAATTTTTTTGTTCAGTTCGCTCAGGTGCAAACTGTCGGCCTTCGAAATGGCCGTGCCCTCTGCGGGCAATCTTTCAATGAAGGAATAGTCCTCCTTTGTTACATAATCGTCAGGGGGAAATGTCATGCGGTTGATGGCATGGTACGTATCAGAATAATAGAGATAGGAATAAAACCATCTGAATTTTTTTTCAAACTTGCTGCTCACACGAAATAGCGTGTCGCTGGGGGTGGCCAATTCTGCATTGGCCACCTCTGCGGAAGCAAATTTTTTCTGAAGGGTGAGTTCCCACTTTTTATCCTTTTCGTTTTTCCCCTTCACCGAATCTTTCAACGGCCTGGTAGAAATTGTCCATCCGTTTTGGGTGCCGATGCCCATAAAATTTTGGGTGGTGTCCGCTGTTTCAATCACAATTGTTTTGTCGAGCGATCCATCGGTGTGCACATTGGTTTCCATTGCCACCTTGTGCTCGCAAGCACTTATTGCCACAGTAAGGGCAATCGAAAGCAAAATATTTATGGTTGGTTTCATTGGTAAATTTGGTTATAGGGTTTTTATAAACCGTTCTGACTTGTAATAAGAATATTTTGAAATGGACATGCGCTCTGCTTTATCCTGCCTGGTTTTCAAATGCGATTTTAAAAACGCACTGGTATTTAAGATTGTCCCTTTCTTGATTTCAATGTTGGATAAAGTCTTGGCCTGATTGCCTTCTTGCTGTTCTAAAAAAAAGAACACGACCAGAAAAATTGAAATAGAGCTAAATGCATAGCGGACAAAAAGATTGTCAAGAAACGAGATGATCACACCCAGTGGCCGCACGCGTTCCCCGTTCCCTTCAATTGAATTCATGATCCTCTGCGTTAACCGTTGAGGATATTTGGCCTCAACCTGTATGGCACTGGTCTTTCTTATCCATTGAGATTGCTTAAAAACCTGTGCGGCCAACGCATTGCACGATTGACATTGGGAGATGTGATCATCGGTAATTTTTCTTTCCGAAGCAGTCAACTCGCTGTAGAGATAAATCCTTTTTTCAAATTCGCGACATTTCATATCGTGGTTATTTTATCCGTGGTTTGATAATAGCTCTTCAATTTTTCGCCCACCTGTTTGCGGGCATAGTAAAGATTGCTTTTTACATTGCCTGCCGACATCGACAATATTGAACACACTTCCTCAACGGGCAGGTCCTCCAGATCGCGCAAGACAAAAACTGCCTTCTGCTTGGGTGTCAATCCATCGGCTGCCCGCAATATCATTTCATGCAATTCATTTAGGCGAAGTGGCCTATCGGTGCTTTCGGCAGACTCCTCTATCCGTGCCACATCAACCTGAATTTTTCTTTGCTTTCCATAAGCCGATTTCAAAAAATCCAAACATAGGTTGGCAACGATGCGGTAGAGCCACGTGGTCAGTTTTATTTCGGGCCGATATTTATGCACGTTCCTCCAAAGCCGGACGAATGCCTCCTGCGTTACGTCTTCGGCATCTTCGGCATTGGCCAAAAAACGGTAAGCGACCGCGTAGGCAAATGCTTGGTTTTGATCCACAATCACCCGAAAAGAATCTGAATCGCCACGCATGGCTCTTCCGATAATCTCCTGTGTCAATGGTTCGGCCATGAAGTAATTTACCTGTTATACTATGATAAAGCGTTTAGGTCAAATGGAACTTAAAATAACCCTTCTTACCACAACAATAAAATCAGTATTTTTACCTATTGCACCAAGCCCCAATGAAAAATATGAAACCTATATCCTTCACGCTTTGCTGTTTGATAATGAGCCTCAACCTGGTTGCTCAGGCACCCCGAATCGTAATCAACCCTCAGGGGCATTCGGGCAAAGTCCACAATTTGCTTTTCACTCCGGATGGCAAGCGGCTGATATCTATTTCAGAAGATAAGACCATTCGGATGTGGAGCACTAAAACCGGTGAACAAACAAAAAAGTTTGAATCTCAAATTGGCGATGGATATGAGGGAATGCTATATGCATCGGCCCTCTCGCCAGATGGAAAATTACTTGCTGTGGGTGGCTATCAGGTGAGCACAGAAACACAGAATTATATTATCATCATCGATATTGAAAAAGGGGAGCAGGTTGCCACCGCCATTGGCCACGCAGATGTGATCACGAGTTTAGCCTTTAGTTATTCGGGCACTTACCTTGCCAGCGGCAGCCAGGACGGCACCGTGCGGATATGGAAAATGGAAAACTTCCCTGCGCTACCATACGTCACAACCTTAGATGTGCAACTGCCCGTGTCCAGCCTCAGCTTCAATAAACAAACACAAGAGCTTGCCGTGGCCTGCGAGAGCAAAGATGTACAAGTGTACGCATTGAGTGGATTGCGAAAAGGGGAGACAAAGTTTGCCCCTAAATTATTGCACCGGCATAAGGGGATAGTCAATAGGGTTGCCTACTCACCCGATGGCGGTTTTCTGGCAAGCAGCAGTTTTGAAAATGAACTTATCATTTGGAACACCGATGGAACGCACGTGCGGGATTTTGATAAGTTGAAACACCCCGTAACAGCATTTGCTTTTTCGTTTGATGGAAAAATCCTTGTGGCCCTGGATGAAACGGGGGCAGGGGCCAGCTACACCATACCTACAGGCACCAAGCTCACCGATTTTCAAGGTCATGACAACACCGTTTTTTGCTCTGTGTTCTCACCCTCCTTCACAAGCAATTATTCAGTTGCCTCGGCAGGGGGAAACAATAATGAAATCATTATCTGGAACCCTATCAACGGCTTGCTGATAAAAAAAATAGAGGGGAAAGGAAGCCCCATCCATCAACTTGCCTTTGGCGAAGGCTATGAACTTTTCTTTGCCCGGGAGATGGCAAAAAATGACAAACCAAATTTTAAAGGCAGCTTCGACTTTTCGTCTTTTGTCATCAATCGCAATCCCGCGAAGGCTCCGGCAATTCCACAGTTGCCCAAAGATATTTTCCAAACGGGCATCAATTCCATAGCCCTGCCAAAAGGAAAAGCAATTCAAACCGATGAAGCCATTGATGGCCGCATCTTAGATTTCCGTGCATTGCCCGATGGAAGTGTGGCCGTTGCCAGCGACTTTTCCCTTAAGCTATTTGATAAAAATGGGTACCTGAACAAAGAATTTATGGGCCATACCGGGGCCGTTCGCAGCGTTACGGTAAGCAAAGATGGAAAGTACCTTGCCTCGGGTGGAGAGGACCAATCCGTTATCATGTGGAAACTTTCGGAAACAGGATTCGCGCCAAGCATGCGAAGTATTTATGATACACCCGAGTGGTCGGAATATTTCAGCTCATTGCCTGTGGATTCATTAACAAAAGAAACAACCAAGAAAGCGTGGATGGATGTGATTGCTTTTTTGAAAGCAAACGGACAAAAAGTGCACAAAGAAATAGATGCAAAGTTTAAAACCCTGGGGGAAGTGTTGATCCCGTATGCCACCCTTTTTATAGCCGATGACAACGAATGGGTTTGCTGGACACCGCGAGGTTATTTCAGTTGCTCCTCGGCAGGGGCCAAATACTTTGGATGGCACCTGAACCGCGGCATTGAAAAACTGGCCGACTTCTACGATGCCGATCAGTATTTTGAAATCCTCTACCATCCCAAAGAAATGGCCAAAAGCATTATGGAAGGCAAACGTGTGGAAGACATTATGCGCGAGTCGGGCCAGCGGATTTTTGATCTGGGAAAACTTGCGCGCCCTTCTGCGGCCTTCTTTGAAAGTTATACCTCGCTGGACACCACCGACCTGATCCATTATGTAAATGGAGAATTGGTGACAAAAGCGCAAACCATGC
>JAYVAI010000151.1:0-1763 GCA_043751075.1 Cyclobacteriaceae bacterium
ATGGAAGAATTCGAACATAAGTTCAGGGCTTCCATGAAAACACGCGTGTTGCTGTTGGACAAAATCATGACCTACATTGTAAAAAGAAAAGGAAAGCAAATACGGCCTTTGTTTGTTTTTTTAAGTGCCGGAGCGTGCGGCACTATCAATGAGTCAACCTATCGCGGGGCTTCTTTGATTGAGTTGCTCCACACCGCCACATTGGTGCATGATGATGTGGTGGACGACTCGAATTACCGCAGAGGTTTTTTTTCGGTGAATGCCCTTTGGAAAAATAAAATTGCTGTGCTTGTGGGCGATTTTCTCCTGTCCAAGGGGTTGGCCCTGTCCATGAACAACAAGGATTACACCCTACTAAGCATAGCCAATGATGCCGTTACGGAGATGAGCGAAGGGGAGTTGCTGCAAATGGAAAAAGCCCGGCAATTGGATATTATGGAAGATGTTTACTATGAGATCATCCGAAAGAAAACGGCTTCGCTCATTGCCTCCTGTTGCGCTATCGGGGCCAGCTCGTCCGGGGCCACGGAGCAGGTGGTTTCCAGAATGAAAGAGTTTGGCCAACATGTGGGCATGGCCTTTCAAATAAAAGACGATCTTTTTGATTATGGTGAGGACGAAATCGGAAAACCCGTGGGCATCGACATCAAAGAAAAAAAGATGACCCTGCCCTTGATCTATGCGCTTTCGAAATCATCGTGGCTCCAGAAGAGAAAGATAATAGGCATTGTAAGAAACAAAAGCGAGGATTCGCGCAGTGTGAAAGAAGTGATTGAATTTGTGAAAAAATCAGATGGGATTGCGTACGCCAACGGCATTATGGAACAGTATTATCAAAAGGCCATTGCAATCTTACATGAACTGCCCAACTCAACCTATAAAACTTCGTTGGCCGATTTGGTACGCTTTACCATTGACCGGAGGAGTTGAAATTTACCCAACCCGTGGTGTTATTTTTTTGCTTCCCGCCTCTAAAATCGCATAGTCTTTAGAAATTATGTAAGCAGTCTCGTTCAGCGAATCATTGGCGGGCCCTGTATTGGCCGGGGCAAAGCTGCCCTCCGTTTCCCACCACTTTTTGGCATTTGCACGCGCCTCATTTTTATCAACGTCAAAATAATTGATCACCGAATCGGACACCATCCAGGGCTTGGCAACCGTAGCGTATTTTTCGAAAATCATGGCCCGCATTTGGGTGCCACTGCTTTGGTTTTTGAAATGTGAAAGTGTGTAAGACATGGTTTCGGGTTCGGTCATCACCATGTCCCAATATTTTTTGGAAGCGATTATCTGGGCGGTGGTGAGCAAATAACCAAACCCTTTTTCGATGGGTTCTTTGGTGATGTTGCACGCAGCTTTGAATTCTTTCTTCTTCTTCCCGAAAATGGTATCGAACAGTGCCATGGATTTGTGTTTACCTTCTTAGATACTCCTCAACAGGTAAATAGTTGCACGGGAGCGGGTTTATTTTTTTGAGGACAGGGTTTATTGTTTTTATTCCCCAAAAGACATTTCTATAAATAGTGCGAAGCGATGACATTTTCATTAATTGGAATAGGAAGTAACATGACAAAGTAGGATTAGTTGCATTGGCAATATCATCGGTTTCGGGTACGGCAGTTTTGCAATCCAAATTTTGGGCTAAAGCCCACTTCATAGAAATGTTCAATTGCCACGGGCCTGCCTACCGGACAGGCAGGCTTAAGCCCCTTGTCTATGCACACATCTTTCAAATTATTTTTTATCGAATTTGGAATCAATAC
>JAYVAI010000152.1:0-4585 GCA_043751075.1 Cyclobacteriaceae bacterium
TGTTTTGAAATAATATTCCTGCACGGGGGGCAACACAAACCACGAAACGGATTGCATGTTCGCTATTGGTTCGCAGTCGCTATGAACGCGGTGCCTTCCTTCGCGCGACAAAAAAATCTTGCGGTGATAATGGCACGGTGCGGTTTGTGTGCCCCCACGGGTTACTTCTATCTCTTTCGTTTCCCCACATAATCCGGTTGCACGCATTCCGCTTCGTGCACACACAACAATATTTTCCAATTCCGACATGGGCTGCTGAAACCAACCTTGCCCAGGCAACTGCGAAAAAATATCGAACAAAATCGGGGATGCCGATTCGGTGCCCGTGAGCCCCGGCCTGCCTTCACCATCGGCATTGCCAACCCACACGCCCACGGCATATTCTGCATTGACACCAATGGCCCACGCATCGCGCAAGCCATGACTGGTGCCTGTTTTCCAGGCAATTTTTTTTGAACTGTTAAAGTTCCTCCAACCGGTTTCCTCGCCTGGCCTGTAAACTTCTTTGAGCACATCAAAAGTAAGATGGATGGATGCCGCACTCAGCCACGATGATTCTTCACTTTCGCGTGTGGCCGAATCCGAAATCATATAGACCGGTGAATGAAAATCTTTTTTGGAATATCTGTGTTTCCCAGGAGAAGCAAAGTAGTTGTTCAGCGTTCGTGCCAGCGAGGCATAAGCCCCGGAGATGTCCCACAAGGTGCCTTCCGCTCCTCCCAATATCAACGACAGCCCATAATGGTCGGCAGGCTGAGCTAATGTGGTAATGCCAATTTGCTTTAGCAACCCGTAAAACTTTTCATAGCGATACTCTTTCAATTCGTGCACGGCAGGAATATTCAAGGATCGTATCAACGCTTGATCGGCAGCCACCGCTCCGTCATGCTCCTTCGAAAAATTTTTGGGAGAGAATCCATTGATGGTCGTGGGAATGTCGGGCAACAAGGTGCCTTGCAATATTTTCCCTTCGTGCAGCATAGCAGCAAACAAAAACGGTTTCAAGATGCTGCCCGTGCTCCTTCGTGCCATAATGATGTCCACTTGCTCGCCATGATCGCGGCCCGCGTTTGTATTGCCCACGTAGGCCAATACATTTCCTGATTCCACTTCCATCACAATGGCTGCTGCATTAAATACCTGATTGCCTTTTAGCGATTGGTGATGCCGGGCAACAATATCCGTTACCCGGTTTTGTAATGTTTGTTGAAGGGTAGAGCGCACACGCTGTTGTGCCAATCCATCTTTTGACACACGGCTCAACAAATGAGGAGCTTCCTTGGGCAAGGCGACTGGATTTTCGGGAATAGGTTCCGCCAGGGCGAGCTCGAAAGAAAGTGAATCAATTTTTTTTGTGATCAGCAAGCGCGTGAGCAGGCGGTCGCGTTTGCTCTTTAACCGATCTCGGTTTTTACCAGGATGGATCAGCGATGGATTGTTGGGCAACACTGCCAGGAGCACTGCCTCCGACCAACTCAACTGCGATGGCTCGCGCCCGAAGTATCGCCAACAAGCTGCCTCCAGCCCAACTACATTGCCGCCAAACGGAGCATGAGAAGCATACAAACTCAAAATTTCATCTTTTGAATATCGCAACTCCAGGCGAGTGGCAAGGATTATCTCAAGGGACTTTTCAAAAAAAGTACGCGGCCTGTTTCTCCGTGCAAGACGGATCACCTGCATGGTGAGGGTACTTGCGCCACTGGTGATCTTTCCGGATTTGATATTTTGCTCCGTGGCGCGCGCCAACGAAAGAAGATCAACACCGGGATGGTTGTAAAAGCGCTTGTCTTCAAATAAGATTATCGCCTCCTTGAATTTTTCAGGCACTTCTTTTCCTTGCGGAAACCGCCACTGGCCATCGGTGGCAATCACTGCGCCAAGCAGTTTGCCTTCGCGGTCTTCCAACACGGTGGAGTAGGGGGCTTTAAAAAGTATTTTGGGAAGGGAGAAATAATAAACGAGTAGCAGAAAAGTGAGTGGCGCTAAAATATAATATCGAAATTTTTTAAACCAGGCTTTCACAGCTTCGTCTTATACTCATCTTCATCAAAACCCAACAACAGCACCTTGCCATTCTTCTCCACCACAGGGCGTTTGATCACGCTTGTCTTTTCAAGCATCAGGGCGATGGCTGCTTTTTCATTGGTAATTTTTTTTTTAATGCCTTCATCCAATTGCCGCCAGGTGGTGCCTCGTTTGTTTACCAAACTCTCCCAGCCTATTTGCTGGCACCATTCGGTGAGCTTGGCTTGGGTTATCCCCAGCTTTTTGTAATCATGAAAAGCAAACTCAATTTTGTTTTTGTTCAACCAGACGATGGCAGATTTTACTGTGTTGCAATTTTTGATTCCGTATAAGATCATGGGCAAACTATTTTATGCTTACCAATTTTTTGAACAGGGTTACCAAATGCCAAATTAACCTTTTCGGTTTTCTTTGCCAACCCTCATCGCGCCAACATAACCAAAGACTCCACTACTTTGTTTATGTCTTCCATTGTATTGTAAATGTGCGGAGACAACCGGATGCCACCGGTTGATGCGCAAGCGATCCCATGGTTTTCATATAACTTTTGATAGACATCTTTCGCATCTTTTCCGGCCAGGTTCACGATTACTATACCAGCACTTAATTCAGGATTGACGGGTGTAACAAATGTGGCAACCGGTATTTTTAAACGTATCTGTTCTTTGAGGTAGGTGTTGAGGGCAACCACTCTTTCTTCAATATTTTTTTTCCCGATCAGCAAATGGAAGTCAATAGTCTCCGGCAACGCAGATGTGGTGGTTTCAATGCGCTGGCCGAGCACACAAATTTTCTCGTCCACGGTTTTCATGTCATCTTTCCATCCGCCACCGATCACAGCAGGCCACAGGTTTGCGATCTGCGGTTTGGCCACATACAGGATGCCATTTTCCATTGGGCCCATCAACCACTTGTGTGTGCTTGCCGAAAAAAAATCGCAACCCATATCGTGCAGGTTCAGGTCCATGAGGCCCAACGTTTGCGCACCGTCCACCAAACTTAATACGCCACGTGATTTGGCAAGAGCACAAATTTCTTTGGCAGGAAGTGCGATGCCGCTAAGATTTGAAACGTGCGAGAAGGCAATCAACTTTGTTTTGGGTGTGATCGCTTTTGCAAACGCAGCGATCAACTCCTCTTTTATTTTTGGTGAAGCGGATACAGTTATTTTTTTTATAACCATACCCGAACGCTGCGCCCGTTTTTCCCAGGCTACTCCATTGGAAGGATGGTTTTGATCCCAGATAATAATTTCATCGCCCGCTTTGAAGTCGAGGCCGTTTACCAATATGCCATTGCTTTCGCTGGTATTGCGTGTGATGCCGATTTCTTCTTTTGAAGCACCCACAAATTGCGCAAGCATAGTCAATGCTTTTGCCCGCTCCTTGGCAAAAACAGAACGGTATTGGAATGAGACGTTGCTGTTAAGCTCTTTGCCAAGGGTAAAAACTTTTTCATTGATGGAGTGTGGGCTTGGGCAGAGGTTGGCCGCATTGAGCATGATCAGGTTATCAGGCACAGTGAATTGCTTCTTTACCAATTGCCAATAGGGTTCGTCCAAAATTGTGGGGGCAACGGGCGGAGCCGGGAGAAGGTTATGCGAAGAAGATTGCAATGGCAAGGTGAGCGCAGCGAGAGAGCCCATCGAAAGTTTTTGCAAAAAATTTCTGCGGCCGCTCATCCGATGTTGTGCAAGATCATTTTTTTTCATTTTCGTTGGGTTGATTGAATACTAAAGGTAGCAGATTTTGAAATTTATAAATGAGAGTTCAATTCAGATTGTCGCGGCTTAACATTTACGACAATTTGAAACGTGTCACGAATGTGTGAACCTATAGATCAGGTATTATTACATTCATAGCCTTCACCAATTGCCATGTGGTGAATTGAAGAGAAAATAATAGGAAGGGGTTGGCTAAGAAATGAATTACGATGGCAGTTCAAATTGACAATTCTAATCAGACTTAACATAACACTACCTCAGCAAAACACACTCACATCCCCATCATCACAAACGCTCCCCAATAATAGGGCTCTTTGTATTTTGCCATCAACTGCAACTGCGCTTGCTTAAATGCTTTGGCCTTGCTGCCGCCTTTGGCCAGGTTGGTGTAGAAGTTTGTCATCAGCGCTTGCGTGGCCGCATCGTCCACTTTCCATAAGCTCATCACCATTGCTTTTGCGCCCGCCACTAAAAACGAGCGTTGCAAGCCATACACGCCTTCGCCCGCCCGCACATCGCCAAGTCCGGTTTCGCAGGCACTTAAAATTATCAAGTCGGTGCCATCGAGCGACAAGTTCATCGCCTCATACGCAGTGAGCACACCGTTGTCGTTGCTTTCTAAGTTTGGCATCACCTCGCCTTTGATGGTGGGCGATGCGCCCGCCAGCAAAAGGCCGGAGCGAAGGAGTGGATTGTTCTTCGCATTTTCCTGGTGCACTCCTATGGTTTCCTCTTCCACATCGGCCTGAAAATATCCATGCGTGGCTATGTGCACAAGGGCCGGGCCTTTCATTGTTTTGATGATGGCTTCGGTGGCAGTCTTTTGCAAATACG
>JAYVAI010000153.1:0-1755 GCA_043751075.1 Cyclobacteriaceae bacterium
GAAATGGGATGATCCGGTGATCAACCACCTCCCCGAATTTCAATTGTACGATCCGGCCGTTACGCGCGAATTGAAAATACGCGATCTCTTCACCCATAATTCAGGCGTGGGCAATGCCGATTTTCTATGGGGAATCATGAACGTGCCCAGCGATGAGGTGCTTTCCAAAATGAAATTGGTGAAACCAACCTACTCATTGAGATCAAGTTTCATCTATCAGAATATTTTTTACTTGTATGCAGGCCAGGTTATCGAAAAGGTTAGCGGCCTCCGTTGGGAAGACTTTATCCAGAAAAGAATTTTTCAACCGTTGAACATGATGCGCACCTATCCCCAACTTAAAATGGTGAAAGATGCGAATCAATCGCATCCGCATTATTTGGTTGAGAACACCATCACCGTGATTGAACGCACCAGTGCCGATGCCATTGGGCCCGCAGGCAGCGTGTGGTCGTGCGTTGATGACATGGCCAAGTGGGCCATGTGCATGCTCGATAGCAGCAAATATTCTGGAGGGCGCTTGGTGAAGCCTTCCACCTGGACAGAACTTTTCAAACCGCAGGTGATTGTTCCGTTGGGTCAGTTTTATCCCACCGCGCAATTGACAAAGCCAACGTGGATGACATACAGCCTTGGTTGGTTTCAGCAAGACTACAAGGGAAAGAAAGTAAATTTTCATACGGGCAGTTTAGCAGGGGAGACCGCTATACACGGTCAACTGCCCGACAGCAAATTGGCTATTTACATTTTTGGAAATTATGACCACGCAGAAGTAAGGCACGCGTTGATGTTCAAAGCGTTCGATCACTTTGCACTTGGTGAAACCCGCGACTGGAGCACAGAATTTTTTACGATCTATAAAAACTTGCAGGTTGCCTCTGATAAAAGAGAAAAAACGTTTGAGGCTTCGCGGGCAGCAAATACAAAACCATCACTCATGTTGGATGAATACACGGGCCGATACACCGATCCGCTTTATGGGGAAGTGATGATCACACGAGAGAATGAAGAACTCGTGCTGGTCTCCAATCAATTTCTAAAAGCGCGTGTCAGTCATTGGCATTACGATGTGTTCCGGGGTTGGTACGACAAGCGCTGGTACGGAAAGCTCAATGTAAATTTCACACTTGGCGACAACGGAAAAATTTCAAAGGTGAGTTTTGATGGGATCGAATTTAAGAAGGCGGGGAAGTAGATTTGGGATGTGAGATAAGATATGAGATATGAGAATCAATGTCATTAGTAAGAAGGACTTGAACCACATAGACAGATAGGAAACATAGAAATACACCTGCCTACCGGGCAGGCACATAGAAACCAACAAATCCTATGTGAAGTCCATGTGTTCTATGTCTTTTGTGGTTTAGTTGCTACTCATCTTGGCTTAACTAAACGACATTGAATCCAGAATCAATCTGATTTCTCTCAACTCCATCCCAAACAACTACCTGCCCCCCGGTGGGCAATGCTTCTTCAAATACTCAGTATATAAAGTGGAGAGATGCTCGCTCGTGCCCTCGCCTTCCGATATGCTGTGCGAGCGGTTGGGATAAGCCATAAACTGAAACTGCTTGTTGTGTTTTATGAGTTCGTTCAGCAGCATCTCGGCATTGTTGTAGTGCACATTATCGTCACCGGTGCCGTGAATGTAGAGCAGGTTGCCTTTCAGGTTTTTGGCATGGGCCAGCGGTGAGCCATTGATAAAATCTTCTGCGTTCTCCTGCGGAATGCCCATGTAGCGCTCCTGATAAATGT
>JAYVAI010000154.1:0-4567 GCA_043751075.1 Cyclobacteriaceae bacterium
GTTTCCTTAAGCCCATAAGTCCGAAGGACTTGAATTTGAATAGCCCCCAATGGAATTGGGGAAAAAATAATTACGGCAAGTCAACCCGGAAAGGGTTGAATAATCTATTGCCGGTCTCATTCAACCCTTTTAGGGTTGCAGAGACATCAAATCCAATTACCTCCGGTTTCACCAGGGGCTATTCATATTCAAGCCCCCCTTCGGGCTTAAGGAAACGACATTGAATTACCAATTACCGTTTACTGATTACCGACCACCGATTACCGTCCCGATAGCTATCGGGAACCGTTTACCGTTTACTTATTACCGCCTACTGCACCCTGCCTACTGCCTACTTTTAAATCTATCACTTCACCACAAACACAAATTCACTCCCTGCTTTATCTGTTCCGAACGAGCCCAACTTGGGCGGGGTCTTCAAGCCTTCAATGGCCGCGAACAGTTCGCTGATGGTGAGCAGGCCATCGTTGCCGCCACGGGTTTGAAGCGATTCGATAAAGCGTTTCGCAAAGGGCGAATGTTTTCCGGCCACGCCATCGGAAACATATTCCTTGCCACCGCTTGTTAAATATTTCCGGGTTTTGAATTGGAGTTTGCGCGCTATCAATTCTGCCTGCGAGGCATCGCGGTAAATTTCGGCCTCTGCATTTCTAAAGCCGGCCACCTCATCGAAGGAGCCACCAAAGCAAACGTCCATCACGAGGAAGACATGCTCGCACGGATTTTTGTCCAACCGGGAGCGGATGGAGCTGTGGCTCAGGAACGAACTGCCGCCCGGGTCGGAGGGCAACGATTCGCGCGTCACCACAAATCCTTCTTTGAGGGTTTCGTTATACACGCCATGGCCGGCAAAGAAAACCATCACCTGGTCCATGGGCTGATATTTTTTGGAAGCATACTCCGCCAGCTTGTCCAGCACTTGAGCCTGCGTGGGGTTCTCCACTATCTCCACATTAAAGTTGTATGATTTTTTCAGCTCATCGCTAATGGAGCGGCCATCAAAAATCGGGTTCACCAACCCATTCCTGTTGTCGTATTTGTCGGTGGCGAAAATGAGGGCATAGTCGGTGCGGTTCAGTTTGGCGGCATCGGCCAGCAACGTAAGGCCCACGTGCACGGTGCGCTTGGTGGAAGCCTTGAGGCCATCCATGTTTTCAACTACCAGTTCCAGTTCGTTCACGCCATCCATAAGAAACACTTCGCGGTCGAGCAGCAACGAATACCCCGCACCATCGGGTTTCAGTATTAGTTGCTTGGGGTCTGATTTCTTATCCACCTCCTTCATCAACAGCATGGCCGATTTTATTTTTTGCTTGGATTTGATGGTGGCTTTAAAAAGCAGCTTTCCTTCTTTTTGCATGAACGAAGTTTCGTTTTCGGGAGCTGTCCATGATATGAATGGGAACGAAGAGTTGGCCATGGACTTCGAGTTGAAGTCAACGGCCACCTCGTTGCACTAAACATTTTAGTATGACACTGGTAAAACAAAAAGTTAAAAAAAGAGTGAAAGAATTGGGCACAGCCCAAGTTCAGTTGAGTACCAAACGCAAGCAGGCTATTGAAAAAGCTATTTCGTTTTGGAAACAGCACGCTGTGGATATGAGCAACTTTAAATTTGACAGAGAAGAAGCCAATGCCAGATAATTGTTTTGCATATAGCAATGTACTGGTGTACACACTAGACAAAACATTGCTTAAAAGAGAGATTGCATTTGCCCTTTGGAGAGACGGTGTTATTATAAGCACACAGGTAGTAATGGAATTTACCAACTTATGCCTGCGCAAACTAAAAATGAACAAGCAAGATGCTTTTGAGAATGCGTTGAATTTAATGGAGGGGGCTGTTGTAAAACTAATTACGAAGGATAGTTTGCGCCACTCCTTTGCCATATCTATAAAATATGGATTCAGCCACTGGGACAGCCTCATTGTTGCCGCTGCGCTTGAAGCCGAATGCACCACCTTATACTCAGAAGATATGCAGCACGGCCGGGTCATCGAAGGCAGACTCACCATCATAAACCCGTTTCTCGATTCTTAAAATTTAGTGGTGGGTTGTGGGTTTGAGTTACGAGTCCGACTGTCGCAGCGCACAGCCCCAATCACACCTTCACAAAAATCTTCAGCCTGTATAAAATGTAAAGTAAAACCCAAACCAAAGCCAGCGCACCGAGGCTCTCAAAAACAGGATGCCACTTTTCATCACCTATTGAATAAAGGCCGCTAAAAAGTAGCCGCGAAGTATATCCAAAATCAATAAGCCGATAAGCCATATAGACGGTGAGGCTGTTCATGCCAATGACGGTGAAGAAGAAAGACCATTTTTGAAAATGAAGAATGTCAATCACCCAGTAGAATAATCCGATGGAGATAAACGCCATGCCGCCTGTGAGCATGATAAAAGAACTGCTCCACAAATGTTTGTTGATAGGAAAATGCAGGCTCCAGAGCAATCCAATCGCGACACAAAAAATTCCGGTAGCCATCAGGTTACGCAACTTCAGATAATCGGAAAGAATTTTATTTTTGAAGATGTCGCCCGCCAAACTTCCCATCACGGTAAGGCACAGTGCTGGCATTTGAGTTAATATCCCATTTTCATCGTACGTCTTTTGCAACAATCTGCCCGGAAGAATGGCCCTGTCAATCCAGCCGTGCAAGTTGCCTTCAAAAGAAAGATCACCAGCACCAAAGCCGGGCACCGGTATGAGAAACATGGAAGCATAGTAGAGCAGCAGCAACCCGCCTATCCAAAATATCCTGGCCCTGAAATCAAAATTCAAATAAAGAATGGTGACGATAAATCCGGCAAACCCAATGCGTTGCAGCACACCCACAATGCGTATTTGCGACCAGTCGAAAAAAGGCACTGGCGCGTTTTTGTCTATGATACCCAGCGCAATCAGGATCAGCATCCGTATAAAAGCCTTTTTGTAAAGCTGCGATTTTGAAAGCCCTTGCTCCAGTCCTTTGTTCAGCGAAAATGGGAGAGAGACTCCGGCAATAAAAAGAAAGAGAGGAAAAATAAAATCATAAAAGGTGAAGCCGTTCCAGGCCGGATGTTCAAATTGCAGCGCGAGCGCGTCCACCCAAGCCAACCCGGTAATGCCATGCAACAAAAAGATGAACGAACCCGCGCCCGTTATCATCAGCATGTCAAAACCCCGAAGGGCATCAATGGAAAGAAATCTTTTGGGCGGTTGTTGATTGGCCATCATCTGTGATTTTGAAAAGCATCAAAAGGTAGGGTATTGATCTCAATATCAAAAGGAGTTAGTGGCTGGAAGAGACTGATTGTGGACGGAGAATTGGTTTGTGTGTTAGGCGTCAGACACCTCAAAGGTGTCAGACGCCTGCGCAACTCTGCCGGACAGGGTAAGGTTTTCCCATTCATAAAATTGTGATAGCAAAAAATTATCAATCCCACTATATTCAAACCACAAAACATAAATAGCAACTACTATGAAACCCGTTTTATCACTCATGCTCGCAATGATGATGTGCCTCCCAACAATGGCGCAAGGCAACAAATCCACTAACAAAATTTACAACTTGCTTGTGGGCACTTATACGGTGGCAGGCAAAAGCCAAGGCATATATGTGTATTCTTTCAATAGCGAAACAGGCGAATTCAGCTACCGTGCAGAGGAAGGCAGCATTAAAAATCCATCTTATCTTGCCATCTCTCGCGACCGGAAAAATGTTTATTCGGTGGGAGAGGGAAGCGAAGGAACTATCAATGCCTTTTCGTTTGATGCCGCAACAGGCAAATTGGTTTTTATAAACAGCGCGAGTGCAGGTGGCCCCGGCCCTTGTTATGTTTCCGTTGACACGAAAAATAAATTTGTGTTTGCCGGCAACTATAGCGGAGGAAGTTTAACTGCCATACCTATCAATGCCGATGGATCGCTGAACCAGGATATACAAAACATCCAGCATGTGGGAAGCAGCGTGGTGAAACCCAATCAGGAAAAGCCTCACGTTCATGCTACGGTATTGTCGCACGATGACCGTTATTTATTTGTGCCCGATTTGGGTACCGATAAAGTGAATATTTATAGTGTGGATTATTCCAAAGCCAAACCACTTGCCCCGGCAGTACCGGCCTTCGCCACTATTGCCGTGGGAGGTGGCCCGCGGCATTTCACGTTTCACCCGAATGGGCAATACGCCTACGTAATCCACGAATTTACAGGTGATGTAACAGCGTTTGATTATACCGATGGAAAGTTAAAAGAGAAACAAAAAGTGAGCATGGCACCAGCCGGTTTCGCAGGAAAAGTAAACGCTGCCGATATACATGTATCGCCCGATGGAAAATTTCTTTACGGCTCCATGCGAGGCGATTTGAATGAGTTGGGAATTTATTCCATAGATAAAAAAGGGAAACTGACTTTTGTTGGGAGGCAATCCACGCTTGGAAAAATTCCACGCAATTTCGCAATAGACCCAACAGGGAATTTCCTCCTGGCCGCCAATCAAGACAGTAACGAGATTGTGATTTTCAAACGCGATAAAAAAACCGGGTTGCTCACAGCCACCGAAAAAAGAATTGAAGTAGGAAAAC
>JAYVAI010000155.1:0-4565 GCA_043751075.1 Cyclobacteriaceae bacterium
CTGAAGTAAAGGTGTTGAGGACAAAGGCACTTGCTTTCTGGATTCAGCATCAATTCGATTCTACCTCGTTGACATTTAAGGCACTGCTCAACGTGTATAAAACCAATATCCAAAAGAATTTTCCCGCACTAAGTGAACACGAACGCGAGCAGTTTTTTATTACACTGAAAAGCGATTTCGATTTATTTAACTCATTTGTGGCCGAATCCATCCGGTCAGGAAGTGCCAGTGAAGATATGATGATAACATTATACAACACCCAATTATTTACCAAGGCATTATTGTTGAACGAAATCACAAAGTCAAAACGGAATATTGAAACCAGTAAGGACCAAGAGCTGATCCTTAAGATGACTCAATGGCAAAAAGCAAAGGAGAGCATTGCCACCCTATACTATACCAACAAAAAAGCCTCTGCTGAAATCAGTTCGCTGGAACAGCAGATCAACGAGCTGGAGAAAGAGATCAACCAAAAATCTTCCTATTTAAGCAAGGCAAGTGAAGACATCCAATGGCATCAAATCCGCGATCGCCTGAAACCACAAGAAGCAGCCCTGGAGATCATGAGAACCAAGCGTTTTCATATAGATTCAATCAGTAAAAATGGAATTCGCTTTTCCAATGAGGTACAATACCTGGTGCTATCGGTTCGTCCAAACAGTACCTCCCCAGATGGATTTCTATTACCGTATGGAACAAGCATTGAAACAAGATATATTTCCAATTATAGAAATAGTATCCGCCAGCAAATAGCAGACACCATTTCTTATGGTTTGTATTGGAAACCTATTCTGAACCGTCTGGCTAAATGTAGCACTGTCTTTATTTCTGCGGATGGTGCATATAATCAAATCAACCTCAATGTGCTGCTCAATCCTATCTCTGGTCAATATGTGTTGGATGAGATAAACATTTTTTCGGTCACCAATACGAAAGATATTTTGCAGCCCACCGAAACCACCAATTTGACAAGCGTATCGCTTTTTGGGAGACCTGATTATTCAGGTAAAATGATAAATAACACTTCTCCGTCCCATCAAAATCGAAGCGTACGCGCATTGGGCGACCGTACCATTATGGATTTTGCGGATCAGGATTTTGCCGATTTGCCGGGCACAGAAGAGGAAGTGGAATTCATTCGGAAGATTTTTTCTGATAGGCGGTGGAAGGCACAAACTTTTTTGGGGAATGAGGCCAGCGAGGAAAACATAAAGACGTTACAGTCGCCAGCAGTACTTCACATTGCAACACATGGTTTTTTTCTTGAAGATGACGGAAGGCACATCAATTCCATGATCCGTTCGGGCATCATATTGTCGGGAATTAAAAACAGGTCAGATCAAAGTTCACAGGATGGAGTGCTTACGGCTTATGAAACCACTAACTTGGCATTGGACAAAACAGATCTTGTGGTGCTGTCGGCTTGTGAAACAGGTTTGGGTGAAATAAAAAATGGCGAAGGAGTGTATGGACTGCAGCGTGGACTGAAAGTGGCTGGCGCCAAAAACCTGTTGATGTCATTGTGGAAAGTGGATGACAAGGCCACTGCCGAGTTGATGAAAGAGTTTTATCAGAATTGGCTAAGTGGCATGACCATTCACGGGGCATTCAGGCAGGCACAATTGGATCTGCGCGAAAAATATAAACAACCTTTTTATTGGGGAGCATTTATTTTGGTTGGAAACTAATTGGTTATGAAGAGTTTCTTCGGATTTATTTTTTTCTTCCTTTCCCTTTCGGCCAACGCCCAGGTAAAAATCAATTTGTCTTTGCAGTCCCCAACAATAAACGAAGCTGTTTTCAATGGTAAATATTTAAAGGCTTATCAGCTGTATGAATACACCAGCCAACGGAGTATGTTGTCGCCTGGAATTGAGTTTGATAATTTATTCCCAACTGGAAATGAAGAAGCCAAGCTTAATTATAGCCTCGGTTTTTATTACTCCAATCCTGATTTCATTGGGGTGTCCGGCAGTTCTGATCAAGATGAATTGGTTTCTGAAATTAAAGCGCGGATAATAAACATGCCCCTTTTCGCAAGGGGATCAGTTAAGATCAGTGAACTTATTGACAACAACCGGATGGGCATTGAACTAGGTATAGTCACTACGGCCTGGCTTAAATATGAACTCAACGAAATTACTTCCGTAAAAACCAAAGGACCAGATGGAAAGATAATCGGAGAAACAATATATTCTGACAGGGGAAACCTGGTGGATGGGGTTGGGGATAAATTAAATTTTAAAGCTGTTGGCGGATTGTTCTTGTACGTCAACCGTTTTTATCTGGGTTTCCGCATGGACATCCTTTCATTTGGTGATTTGTATTCCAGCCGGTTAAACAGCCATTGGAAAATCCCATCCGAGTATTCTTTCTATCAACTATCGCATACAAAGGGAAGAATGAAACGAACTTATACAATTCTGACGCTTTCATTCCGCATTTCGAAGTAGCGCGTTTTTCTATTCTGCCAGGGAAATATGATTGTTCCCGATCAGGATAGGTTTTCCAAACCTCCCTTCCTCATCTTTTGTTTCCAGATTTAAAACCCCACGCGGGCACACGGAAGAACAAACTCCGCAGCCCACGCACGAGGAGCGCACAATATTTTGGCCGCGTTGCGCATACCACCGCACATCAATTCCCATTTCACAATAGGTGGAGCAGTTGCCACACGAGATGCATTGCCCTCCGTTGGTGGTAATTCTGAAACGCGATTTAAACCGTTGGATGATTCCCAGGTATGCTGCCAACGGACATCCAAAGCGGCACCACACACGGTTGCCCATCAACGGATAAAATCCGGTGCCCACCACGCCTGCAAAGCCGGCCCCAATGAAAGCCCCATATACTTCGCGCAATTGGTAGCTATCAAAAAATAAAAACCACGAGGCACCTGTCCAGTAGGTGTAAATAACTCCGGCTGTCATCACCACGGCAAAAACCAACACGCTATGGATCATCCAACGTTCAACCTTCCATGCCTTCACTGTTTTGTTTGAAAGCTGCCGATACGGATCGCCCAATGTTTCGGCCAAGCCACCACAGCCACACACCCACGAGCAGTACCACCGCTTTCCAAAAAAATAAACCAACACAGGCACGGCAATTATTATTAGTGACATGCCCCAGCCCAACATAAACAAACCCAATGTGCCGTTGGAAGTCAACTCGTTCAACCGTGTGTCGAAAAAGAAACCGTAATCGAGTGGCCAGATATTTTTGAAGTCGAAGTAGGGTTTGTTCAGGCGGATCAAAATTTCTGGTATCAGAAACGCAAAGGCTGTTTGAAAAAACATGACCGACACCGTGCGGAAGATTTGATATTTGCTATGCCAGTATTGGATGATCATGCGCGCGCCCATCACCAAAATGCAGATCGTATAAATAAATCCGTAAAGGAAAAAACGACCGGCCTCATTTCCATTCAATGCTTTGCTTACAGGGTCAACCATCGAAACCCAATTTGTCATATACTCGGGGAAAAAGTACAGGATAATATAAAACGCAATGAGCCAGGTGCCAGTGAGTATGCCCAGCCAGCCTGTGTTTTTCATTGTGTTAAAAAATATTCCATTATTTTTTATGCCTGGCAGAAGTTGAAGTTTGGGAAGGATGTAGAGCAGCGCACCGACTATACACAAACCGAACGTGAGAAAAAGAAAAAGTATTGGATTCGTTTTCACCGGACTGATGGCGGAATTTTTTGTAAGCACGTAGGTAATATCTTTGATTTGATACCGGTTGAACCCAACTTGATCCACAATGGCAAAGGCATGGATTTTTTCAACCACACCTTGAAGTTGCGCCTGCAACTCTTCCGCAGAATTAAATTCGCGACCGTCCAGCCAACCTCCATAATCCCTGAATGCTTTCCGTTTAAAAACACTTACCTCATCGGTGCCAATGTAAAGTGAATCTATTGATGCGATAGAAAATTTCCTTCCACTTCGTGCTGTCAGGTCGAGCACTTCTTCTTGCGTGATGCCGTATGTGTTACGTTGTGATTGATTTGCCGACTCAAAATTTCTTTTCAATCCAGACACAAAAGAAAAAACAGAACCCGTTTCGTTGTCACGTGATGCGGAAGAAGCATCCATAAAAAGAGCCGCCTTAGTTGAATCCGCAATTGTCTTTTCAATTCCGTCTTTGGTAAGCACATACCGGGCACTAAAAAACAGGCCATTGAAAATCGTAAAGCCTGATATAAACAGAACAAGCCCAATTGTTTTGATTGCTTTCATATCAATGCGGGGGTTTCAATTTTTATGGTAGGATATTTTGATGCAAAGCCGGTCATGATCTCCTGCTCGTGCCGGGCGAAAAATTCAGGATCAAAATTGGCTTCCTCCAAATGAGCCAGCACAAATTGAATGCTTCTCCCTTCGCGCAGCCATTGGTCAAAACATTCGTGCCGCAGCCGGATACCAAAAACATTAACTCCTTTAAACATCGTTGAGTTTTTATCCCACACAAAGTGGATTGCTTTTTTGTGGGACGCGTGTTCCCAATAAAAGTCTTCTTCATCTGGCGTTAACTCAACGCCAACGTTGCCATAGGTTTGG
>JAYVAI010000156.1:0-4564 GCA_043751075.1 Cyclobacteriaceae bacterium
AACTTTTTATTTTCAAATCTATGTTTAACAATTTCAATTGCCTGGTGCAGTTTCTTTTGCAGCAGTTCTTTGCTTGGCAGTTCGGTAAGGTATTGGGCTACATGTATGCCTGTGGCATCCATTTCGAGCAGTTCAATCAACTCTTCACTTTTGTTGGAGCAAAGTATTAAGCCCACGGGCGGCAGTTCATTTTCGTGTTGCTCATATTTTGCCAGCCACCGCAGGTACAGTTCCATTTGGCTTTTGTGGCTGTGTTCAAATTCTCCCAATTTTAAATCTATGGCTACCAAGCGCTGCAGCTTACGGTGGTAAAATAATAAGTCGAGGTGATAATCTTTGTCATCTATCATTATCCGTTTTTGCCTTGATAGAAAAGCAAAATCATTCCCAAGTTCAAGAATAAAATATTGCAACTGAAGCACGATTGCCTGTTCCAAATCTTTTTCGCTGTAGGTATCAGCCAAGCCTAAAAAATCAAGTATATAAGGGTCTTTAAAAACTATAGGCAAACTCATTTCCTGTTTGGTACGCAATAGCTCCAAATCATTTTTAATAGTGAGTTCTGGCTTCTTACTAAGTGCGGTTCGTTCAAAAAGCATGGAGTTGATGCGTTCATGTAATTGGCGCACATTCCCTTTTTCGTTTATACAAATCGTATAGTAAAATTCTCTCTGCAAGCTGTCTTTAACACTCAGCAGTTCAATAAAATGGCTCCAGCTCAATTTTGCCAACACTGTTGGCAAAATGTTTTCATCAGTAAAATAATCGTAAAACTTTACCATTCTCGCAAGACTTCTTTGGCTATAACCATTACCATATTGTTCTATCAATTTTGCAGACAGTGTCTGCAAAATCTGTTTTCCATATTCTGCCCTGCCATCCTTAGTTAATTGCACACGAATGTGCTTGCCTATGTTCCAGTAAAGCAATGTTATTTCGGCATTTACAGCAAGAGAAACACGTTGCCTGTTATTTTCAATTAGCTGCCGTATAGTTTCAAAAAGTAATTGTTCCGTTTGTTGAATTTTTTTACTCATGGCTTATGCTTTTTAAATTTATATCAGTCAGTTTTTATTCCTCCAACTTTTTATTTTCAAATCTTTGTTTAAAAATTTCAATTGCATGGTGTAATTTCTTTTGCGGCAATTCTTTAATTCGAATATGAGTCCAACTCAATTGTCTCCGCACTGCGTAGACAATGTCTGAGGTGTTTTTCGCCCCATCCGTTTCCATATTCTTGCACCAATTGTGCCGACAGTGTTGGCAGAATTTGTTTGCCATATTCAGCCCTACCGTCTTGTAGTTAGATATTGGCGAATGTGATTACCTACATTCCAGTATAGTTGTGTTATTTCTGTATTCACTGCCACCATTGCCCTTTGGCGGCTGCTTTGTATCAATTGCTTTATATCTGTTAAGAGCAATTGTTGTTCGGTCTTTTGAATTTTTTTACTCATGGCCAATGCTTTTCAAATTTTCATCAATCATTTTTTCCAACTCTGCTGCTTTACTGCAGCAATTTCTTTTTTCACTTTGTTGAAACGGATGGAAGCAAAGCGTAAAAAAATGAACCCTAAAATTGGCGTTGAATATTCACTGGCTTTCAAACCGCTGTCCACTCGTAGCTTGTCGGCTGCTGTCCAAAGGTTGGCTTCTAATTCTTTAAGTTGTTCTGATGTCATTTATTATTTATGAGTGGAAATTCAATTTTTAAAAGTAGTCAAAGATATAATTCCTCACTGTCATTCAATTTTGTGTGTAAGCCATTCAAAGCGGTGTCGGTTGTTGTCCCAAGTAATTCCAAAAATGTTCGTTCAGAGCACAAAAGTTTCAAGTTTGCAGGGGGTGCTAATAATCTGTGAATCTGTGACGAATATAAAAACTGCGTAATCTGGATTACTAAACAATTTAGTAATATTGTTCTTGTGGTGAACAGGAGCATTATACACATGGATTTGGATGCCTTTTTTGTGGCGGTTGAGCGCGCAAAGAATAAAAAATTAGAGGGCGTACCTTTAATAATAGGCGGCAGCAGCAGGCGCGGGGTGGTGGCAGCCTGTAGTTATGAAACGCGCAAATTTGGTGTGCACTCGGCCATGCCCATGTACCTGGCCATGCAACTGTGCCCCGATGCCAAAGTGATTTCGGGCGACATGGAAGCCTACAGCCAATACTCACACCTCGTTACCGAAATTATTGCCGACAAAGCCCCTTCGTTCGAAAAAGCTTCCATCGATGAATTTTATATCGATGCCAGCGGCATGGACCGCTTCTTTGGCACTTTTAAATGGGCCGTAGAGCTACGGAAAAAAATCATGAAGGAAAGCGCGTTGCCTATCTCCATGGCGCTGTCGGTAAACAAGCTGGTATCAAAAGTGGCCACGGGCGAATTCAAGCCCAATGCGCAAAAGCAAATCCAGGCCGGGGAGGAAAAAGATTTTCTCGCCCCTCTTTCCATCGAAAAAATTCCGATGGTAGGAAAGCAGACCGCCAGCTTTCTCTACGACATGGGCGTGCGCACGGTGGCCACCCTGCGCGATATGCCACAACAGTTTTTGGTGAGCGCGTTTGGTAAAAACGGGATCAGCCTTTGGAACAAGGCACAGGGCATTGACGACTCGCCCGTGGTACCTTACAGTGAGCAAAAATCCATTTCCACAGAGTCCACTTTTGATCAGGACACCATAGACGTAAAGCAACTGAAGTCGATACTCATTGCCATGGTGGAGAAGGTGGCGTTTCAACTGCGCGAACAAGAAAAATTGAGTTCGTGCATCACCGTGAAAATCCGCTACTCTAATTTCGATACAGAAACCAAACAGGTACACATCCCCTACACCTCTTCCGATCACATTCTACTTCGGGTGGTGCAAGAATTGTTCGACAAACTCTACAACCGCAGAATGTTGATACGCTTAGTGGGCGTGCGGCTGAGCAACCTTGTGCATGGCAATCACCAGATCAGTTTGTTTGAAGATACGGTAGAAGACATCAACTTATATGAGGCGATGGATTTTATCAAACACAAACACGGAACGGATAAACTGATACGCGCCACCACCTTGGACGTAAACCGCAGGGTGCGCATGGAGATGAATATGTTTAAAGGAAAAATAACCAAGAACCTGATTAATTAAATTAGGATGCACAGCTTTTCAAAAATCTCCTGCGCTTTTTTTTCGTTGATCCATAAAATCGTATTCAAATATTTTGCTCTCTACAAAATCTAAGGAACTTTCCAATGGCTCCTCTTGGAATGGTCCCTTTGATTTGAGTTACAATATTTCGTTCTGCATCCTCTTTTTTCTCGACTACAGAATTTATTTTCTCCGGCAACAGTTTGATGAACTGCATGTCTTTGTCCTTCACCAGAAAATCATCCACTCCCAGCTTCATCAGCGTAACGGCCAGGTTCACATCGTAAGTAGCCGTAAGTACAATCACCGGCAAATCGAAAGGAAGTGGAAACAAATCTTTGGCTTCGCCATCCGGCAAAAAATAGTCAGAGACTACCGCCCGGTATTTTTTTGGGTTCTCGGCCAGTTCGGTGGTAGCCTAGGCCAGGGTTTCCGCGTAAGAAAATTGATAGTCTTTCAGCAATGTGTTCTGCAGCAGGCTAAACATTTTGCGCATAGCAGCATCATCCTCGATATAAAGAATGGACTCCTGTTTGAGAACCCGTTTTTTTATTTCTGCGATTTCCATATTGGCAAAATTTCTTCTTAAAAAAAATCTACTATCGGGCTTTCATTATTTTACTGAATGCCCTCCTGCAGAATTTGTCTGAGCCTTTCCAGGATGGACACTGTTTTCCTTTCAAGTTCATTCATGGTATCGGCATGGTTGAAACTAGCGGGTTTCTCTATAAGAGCGCTCTCCCAATCATTCAACTTTTGATTGAGAAAGTCGTTGCCCACATATCCATAATATGATTTTATGCTGTGAATTTTTTTCCTCAATGCATCCCACTCCTGGTTAGCCAGCAACTTTCTAATTTCAATGATGCTGGGAGGAATGTGTTCAGTAAACATAGTAAGGATTTCAGTTATTCCCTCTGTGCTTCCCCCCAGCAGGTTGCGCAGAGAGGCAAGGTTCACCAGACTTTCATTAGATTCAATTTCCATGACTGCTCGCTTTTATTCTTTCATTATTTCGGGACTTACAGTATGTGCAAGTGACAAATTACGACCCATCCAGAAACAGGAAATAGTGATGATTTTAAACATTGCGGAAATCAATCACATATTGAATTGTATCAGTAAATAATGCGCTTGGTCCTTCAAATTGATCCTTAAGTTTTAGGTCAATTCGGAGATGTACAATATTCTGTCGTGCTAATGATGACTTCAATTCCGACAAAAGGTCGTTGCAGGCACTACGTAAATTCTATCACATTTTGAATGTTATTAAAAAAATAGGTATATACGCTTAGGTCGCAAGTTAGTATAAAATGGCTATTTTAGGCAAATGGATAAAAAGGTTAGGTTTATAGGAGTGAACTCTATAAAATTTAATAGGCTATTTAAGAGTGATTCTGACTGTTATGAATATTTAGCATCAATAA
>JAYVAI010000157.1:0-1753 GCA_043751075.1 Cyclobacteriaceae bacterium
TCCCAATCCAATGTCGTTTCCTTAAAATTAATTAAGCCCATAAGTCCGAAGGACTTGAATTTGAATAGCCCCCAATGAAATTGGGGGAAATATAAAAATCAGGCAAAGCAACCCTGAAAGGGTTGAATATCTGAACTGCCGAACCCATTCAACCCTTTCAGGGTTGCGCGCCATTAAATCGCATTACCTCCGGCTTCACCGGAGGCTATTCATATTCAAGCCCCCTTCGGGCTTAAGGAAACGACATTGACTCCCAATCCCTAATTCATCCACTCATACACCTGGTAGTGTTCACCGTTCATGCCCAACTTTTCATAAACCTGTTGAGCCGCGGAATTGGTTTTGTCAACATACAATCTAATGCCCCTATATTCAGACCCCGACCCAACTAAAGCCTGAATGTGTTCATACAATTTTTTATACACGCCCTTGTTGCGATGAGAAGGAATGATATACACAGACTGTATCCACAGCACATTGCCGCAGCGCCAATCGCTCCATTCGTAGGTGGTCATCAGGCAACCTATCACATCACCATTTTCTTCGGCCACATAATATTTTCCCTTTGTTGCATCGTCAAACAAACGCCTTACGCCCTCGGCCAACACGAGCGCATCCAATTGTACGTTCTCCGTTTCCATCGCCATCTTTTGCTGAAAGCTGATGATGTGTTTTGAATCTTCCTTTATTGCTGGGCGTATCGTAATCATTTGTTCAATCTTGAATCTTAGTGTCGTGTCAATTTAATGTTATCGGATTGGAAAAACCCTTCAAGGGTTCTAAACCCTTGAAGGGGTTGGATAAATTTCTTCGCTGACACCACGCTAAAGTGCATTCTTAATATCATTGATCAAATCTTCCGCCTCTTCAATGCCCACGGAGAAGCGCAGGAGTTTATCGGAGATGCCCACCGTTTTGCGCTCTGCTGCAGTGAGCTTAGCGTGCGATGTGCGCACTGGTGATGTGATGGTTGACTCCACGCCACCCAAACTGATTGCCCTTTTGATGAGTTTTAGTTTCTTGATGAATTTATCCGGATCGCCTTTCACTTCAAATGAAAGCATTCCTCCAAAGCCACCGGGCATTTGCTTTTTGGCAATGGCATGGCCCGGATGATTTTTTAGCCCCGGATAAAATACGCTACCTATTTTTGGTTCGCTTTCCAAAAACTTTGCAAGGGCCATGGCATTTTTGTTTTGCTGATTTACGCGCAGCACAATGGTTTTCAAACTACGCTCTACCAAATAGCAACTGTGCGCATCGAGGCTGCCCCCAAAGTGCAGGGCGCTAAGTTTGATTTGGGCTGTCAGCTTTTTGGAGGCCACCATGGCCCCGCAACAAATGTCGCTGTGGCCGCCAATGTATTTGGTGCCGCTGTGGGTTACTATATCTATTCCCAAATCAATTGGGTTTTGATTGACAGGGCTTGCAAACGTATTGTCTATGATGGTGACAAGGCCGTGAGCACGCGCGATTTTTGCCACCGCCTTCAAGTCGGTAATTTTCAGCAAAGGGTTTGAAGGTGTTTCCACATAAATCACTTTCGTGTTTTTACGGATGGCTTTTTCAAAAATTTTCAAGTCGGAAACATCCACCATCGAATAGTCCATGCCATAGCGCTCCAGTTCGTGCAAGGCCGCATGGTGTGTGCCTCCATATAAATCGTGTTGAAATAATATGTGATCGCCTGCTTTCATCATGGCAAAGATGGAAGTCATAATGGCCGCCATGCCCGAACTGAACACGAGGCCGT
>JAYVAI010000158.1:0-12476 GCA_043751075.1 Cyclobacteriaceae bacterium
GGGCTTTTTATGCTCCTCCTTTTGGACTTGAACCAAAGACCCTCTGATTAACAGTCAGATGCTCTAACCAGCTGAGCTAAGGAGGAATTTGGGACTGCAATATTACAGGTTTGCTCCTCAATTATCCAAACATGCCAACTATTTATCCAGTTTATGGCCAAACCCTTGCAAATGATTCTCCGTTCATTAACTTTGAATCACAAAGTACTTTTAATATGAACCAAGACCAGAACTATGAACAAGACATCGAGTCTATCCGCAAGTTGATGGAGCGATCAGTAAAATTTTTGTCGCTGAGCGGGCTTTCCGGAATTCTTGCAGGCGTCTATGCCCTGGTGGGAGCGACTATTGCGTATGTCATGATCCTCTATCCGCAGTCTCCTTTAGAGTATCCAACTGTGACCGTGAAGGATTCGGCAATCATACTAAAACTACTGGCCATTGCTTTTGTAGTGTTGATGGTGTCGCTGCTTACCGGTTATAAATTGGCTTCGGATAAAGCAAATAAGTCCGGCCTCAAAATCTGGGATACAACCAGCAAGAGGTTGCTCATCAATTTGGCTGTGCCGCTTGTTTCTGGCGGCTTGTTCATTTTGATTTTGATGTTCAACGGTCACTATGGTGTCACTGCGTCAGCCTGTTTGGTTTTTTACGGACTCGCGTTGATCAACGCCAGCGCAAATTTGTTTGATGAGGTGCGCTACCTCGGTTATTGTGAGATTATTTTGGGGCTGATCGCTGCGTTGCTTCCCGGTTTCGGCTTGATTTTTTGGGCGGCAGGTTTTGGTGTGCTCCATATTATATATGGCGTGTGGATGCACAAGAAGTACGACCGATGAAAAACCTTTTCGAAAACTTGGACAAGGTTTTAGAGCACCGGCTCAGGCTCCAGATTGTTTCAGTCTTGAGCGTCAATGAATCGTATGATTTCAACGCGCTAAAGGAATTGCTGGAAGCAACTGACGGCAACCTGGCCACACACCTCAAGTCGCTGGAGCGTGAAAAATATATTTCAGTAACCAAATCGTTTGTGGATAGAAAACCCAATACACGGTATAAAATCAGTGAACGTGGCCGCAGCGCATTCAAAAAACATTTAGATGCGATGGAAGAATTGATCAAACAACAGAAAAAATAATTTTATATTAAGCAAGAATAATTATGGAAACAAACGCAACTCCCAACCTCATCGAACGCTTTAATCAATGGATCGCAGAGTCGGTCATGATCAAATTATTTTCAATCGGCTTTCTGACACTCATTCTTCTTATCCCGGCCTCGTGGATCGAAAACCTCATCCGCGAAAGGCAAACACGCGCCACGGGTGTTGTGCGCGAAGTTTCCGACAAATGGTCGGGCAGTCAAACGCTGTCAGGTACTGTGTTGGTAATACCATTCACAAAAATTGAGAGGAGCAAACGCTGGGACAATGGCAAGCAAATAGAAGAGGTTATTGAAACAACGCACAAAGCATTTTTTCTTCCTGAAAACTTTAGTGCCTCCGGAAAAGTAAAGCCGCAAAAGCTGCATCGCGGCATTTTTGATGTGGCGGTATATGAATCGGAGATTTTGATGGATGCAGAGTTTCTATCTCCTGATTTTACAACCTGGAACATACCCGATGAGCAAGTGCATTGGAATGAAGCCGTGTTGATAAATGGAATTTCGGATTTGCGTGGCATCGATTCCGATCCGGTGATAGAAAGCGGGGCGAAGAAGTTTGTGGCCGAGCCATCCAGCACTATTGGTATTCAAATCAATCAGTTTATTTCCAATCCGATGATGGACGAAGGCCAGGCTGTGAGCGATAACAGTATTCCGCTAAGCAGTGGCATTGTGGTGCCGCTGTTATGGAAAAGCCGCGAGGAGTTCATGGGCCGCTTCACCACGCGTTTGAGTTTGAAGGGCAGCGAAAATCTTTATTTTGTTCCGGTCGGAAAGTCCACGCAAGTGAATTTGACGGGCCCCTGGAATTCGCCCAGTTTTGAAGGCAAACTTTTGCCTGCAGAGAGGTCGGTAGATGATACTGGATTTTCTGCGAAGTGGAAAGTGTTGGCTTTCAACCGGCCCTTTTCGCAAAAGTGGATTGACAACGAGCAATCGCTGGGCGGTTCTGAGTTTGGTGTGCGTTTGTTGATTCCGGCCGATCAATATCAAAAGAGCACGCGCACAGCCAAGTACGATGAACTCATTATAATCCTGGCATTCACCGCTTTGTTTCTCGTGGAGATAACCAGCAAGATCAAGATCCATCCTTTTCAATATATATTGATTGGCGTGGCGCTCATTGTTTATTACACACTGCTGCTTTCTTTGTCCGAGCATGTAGGTTACAATGTTGCTTACGCCATTGCTTCGATTGCCACCACAACTTTGGTGAGTGTGTATGCTTCTACTTTTTTAAAGCGCAGGCAGATCACGCTTTTGTTTTCTGGCCTCATGATTTTTTTCTACGTGTTTATTTTCGTGATCATACAGGCGCAGGATTTTTCATTGCTGATAGGAAGCGTTGGCTTGTTCGTGATCATCGGCTTGTTGATGTATTTTTCAAGGAACATAAAATGGTATAAGCAGGGATAATCCTACTTTGTCAAGTTCTAAATTTGTGACAAGATCAAAACGGATATTCAAAAGAGATAAGAGCTGAATGAAAGTCACCGCTCTCTTTCTCACCATAGCGAAGCGATGACATTTTCATTAATTGGAAGTAACATGACAAAGTAGGAATAAGAAACAACGGGTATTGGCAATTGACAATTTTAGCAATTGTCAATTGCCTTTTGCTCGGCAAGTTTTAAGGTTGGGTTAGATATTGAAAGCAGCCTAACGCATTTTTGTTTTAAGATATCCAAATCCATAACCAACTTAAACTCCTCCTTGGCTTCTTCGTCCCATTTTCTCATTAAGATGCTCAACTCGAATAGGGGATCTTTTTCAAAAACCAAAGCCTCTTGCGGGTTCATTACCCCTCCTTGAAATTCCAGCGTCTTTTTACTGGCGTCCGAAAGGTTTTCATAATAGGGTGGAAACTTAAACGTAAGGTAGCGCTTAGCCTGAACGTGATTTTCTACTAAACGGGCAACGCGGTCGGGCAGTCCTTTATGCCGCAAATAGTCAGCACCAAATTTTTCATGCCTCTTCACGCCATATCCATCCATGCTGTGCGAAGCGGGCACTTGCATACAAATGTGCCCAATATCGTGGAAGAATGCAGCCATCACCACTTCATCATCGTAACCCCCTTCTATGGCAAGTTGCGCTGATTGCGACATGTGTTCGAGCTGCGACACCGGCTCGCCAATATAGTCGGCATTGCCATACCGTTGATACAATGAGAAAATTTCATTTGTAATCTCCTCTGCTCTGGTCATGGGATTTATATTTAGAATAATTTCAAAACTACCTTTTGCGATGGTTGTGGATTTTGCATACAGATTATCAAATGGTTAACAATCGGATTAGGTATTTTAAAAAAGGTGGCAAGCGGCTATCATTGTGCAGGTATGATAACAAAGCCCTGATTATGAAATGCGAATTGGTAATTTTTGATTTAGCGGGCACAACGGTGAAAGATTTACACGATGTGCATCGTGTGCTGCAAAAGGCATTGCTCAACGAGCATGTGGAAATTTCATTGGCAGATGCCAATGAAGTTATGGGCATTCCCAAACCGGTGGCCATAGAAAAATTATTGATGGACAAGGGCTTCACCAATATTTCATCGGACTGGATAGCCCACATACATTCCAATTTTGTAAGAGAGATGATACGGTTTTATCAAGAAGATGAAAGCGTTGCGGAAAAGGAAGGTGCGAGTGAAATTTTTCGGGCTCTAAAGAATTATGGAGTAAAGGTTGCGGTTGATACCGGATTCGACCGTCAGATTACCGATGCTTTGCTGGCACGATTGAAATGGAAGGAAAAAAATCTGATCGATGCGAGTGTGACCAGCGATGAAGTGGCTCATGGAAGGCCTGCGCCAGATTTAATTTTTGAAGCCATGAAGCGCACCGGTATTGATAATATTTTATCCGTTGCGAAAGTGGGTGACACGCCATCGGATATGAACGAAGGAACCAATGCTGGCTGCAATTGGGTAATCGGAATTACCACAGGCGCATTTTCGCACAGCGAATTGCTAAAGCAACCCCATACGCATCTCATTGAAAACCTTCTTGATGTGCTGCCAATTTTAGGGCTTAAGAATTAAGCAACACCCGGGGCTTTAAACTTTTTGTGAAAGTACAGCATGGACCCCGCGATAAAGAGGGCACCGAACAGGGAAACGACATAGCCTCCCGAAATAAAAAAGCTAAGCCAATTTAATTTACCAAATCCATATTCTTTGAAGAACAGAACCCCCACGCTTCCCAGGTATCCAAACGAATCGGATACATACATAATGAAACCCACAGTGCCCACATAACTAAAAGCGGCAAGGAGGCGATCAAAAAAAATACTGTTGAAAGGAATATATCAGAGATAAAGACCTGTGCCTATCAAGGTCATCCACACGGTAGCATCGATGATCGATTGCTCAAAAAGATAATTGGCCAAGCCTATGAGCAGAAGACCAAAAATGATGATGGCATGATTGAGCATCAAGGCGAGCTTGTTGTTTTTCACCAGCATCAGCCCGGCCATGCAAATCAATACAAAAATTGAAACGGGTATTTCTGTTGCTGTATAGAGGGAAGCATCGTTGCCCATTCCAAGGGTTGCCCATATCTCTGCCGAAAAATTGTCTCTGAAATCCCTGAATGCGGTGAGCAACATGTAGGCGATCACAAACAAAACAATGCCGGGAAGAAATGTGGCGATAAATTTTTTTCTGTCTTCGGCATTCATGGGCACACGTTTCACCCGCAGTTCTTCATCATATACCGAAGGGGGTGGAAGTTGATTGAGCAACCAAAGGAAAATAAGAAATGGTAACGCGAACAAGCAGCTCGTTACAAAGGGCATCCAATATTCGGAAGTGCCCAGGTGTTGCATGGTGAGGGCGCCCACGGTGCGGCAAAGCCCCGCAGAGAAAATAAAACTTATCGACAAGGCAGCACCGAGCACCTCCGTCATTCGCCTTCCCTCCAAGTAGCTGAACACCATACCCCACACCATGCCCAGTGGCAACCCGTTGAGAAAAAGGAAAATTATGTTGTAGGGAGCGGGCACCAACGCAAACAAAAGCCATGCTAACGTGGCGATCAGCACCATAAAAAAAATACCGGCCATGCGGGAAGACGCTTTTAATTCAGACACTACTTTGATGCCTATAAATTTGGAAAGTGCGTAGCCGATCACCTGAAAAGTAACGAGCCATATTTTGTAGCTGATGCCCGCTACCAGCACGCCTTCGAACGTAGCTACGGCAAACGTTTTGCGGAAGGCATACACACAGGTATATAAACAGAACGCTACGATAGAAGCATACAGGGTAAACCAAATGGGATGAACCTTACTGAGCCAGTGGTTTATCGAAGGCCGCCTTTGCCGTGGCATTTAGTAAACAGGGCTTGTTGAAAAAATTTTCCGGATGCTCCTTTCTGCGTAGCCTGCCGCAGAGGTCATTCCTTTTCCACCAATGGCTGTGCGGATATATATTTTATTTTCAAGATCAATTTCAACAATATCTTTTTCTGCATGCTGTGAATAAAATCCTGCCCATGAACTGGCAATTGCTTTTACATCGAACGAAACAATTCGTTGGGCCTCCTGCAGCATCAAACTATTGATATGTTCATGGAGCGAAAAGCCAAGGGCATCCATGTTGTTCACTCCGGCATATTCGTGCGAATCGCCTATGATGATTGATCCATCAAGAGCCTTTTTAAAGAGCAGGTGGATTCCCCATTTTTTTAATTCGGCCAAATGATCGGGTGTTTTTAGTGTGCGAAATGACGGGCATTCGGAAAAGGATTCATATCTGCGAATGGTGAGCCCCGTCAAAATATTTCCCTCCAAGCCTACTTCGGGCATGGGCACAGTTTGCAACATCTGCAGTTTACTTATCTCAATGCCGCTTTCGCGGAACAGCTCAGAGAAGAGGATCTTAAATTCTCCACCATTACATATTATAACTTTGTCGGCAGTGAACGCTTCCCTTTTCTGTGTGGCTACACTCACCACATTTCCATTTCCCGAAACATGGCAATCAATGATTGTGGTTTCAGGTTTGTAGGTAAGGTTGGTAAATTTGGCCTGACAATAGTTAAGTAAGCGATGTATCAGGGTGGCAGGCTCGGCACTTACTTCTTGTGGAAAGAATAATCCTTCGCGGCAGTAGCTTGCTTTTAAGGCAGGCCATTTTTCAAGACACTGTTTTTGCGAAAGAAGTTGCGTTTCGTAATCGCGATCGTCCATGATCGCTTTTAATTCGTGAATGAGTTGTTGTTCATCCTGATCGGAAGCGATGTAAACACTTCCATTTTGCCGAATGGATATATCGTACTCTTGTTGGATTTTTTTATACAGGTGAGTGCTGTAAACTCCGTATTGAAACCAATCGGCAGACATGCCAGAGGGAACCACCTGCCCAAAGTTGCGCACTGTGGCATGCATCGGGTATTGGTCTTTTTCTGTAAGCAGTACCTTTTTGCCCAGCAATGCGGCATGATAGGCATGGAACGTGCCCAACGCCCCAGCACCCACCACAATAAGGTCAAATTTTATTTTCTCTGCCATGCATTGAATTCAAAAAGCCAAAGATGTGCTGCCTGTATTATTACAAGGCATGGCTGATGGTTATCTTCTTGTTAAGTATTGTTGAGGTGTAGGTTATGCTATTGAAAAAAAACGAACGATCAATTAACCAATCATTAATCTGCCGCTACACATTGAGTCAACTGCGTAAAGCACTTTTGTGGCGCAAAACAAAAAACAAAATTATGAATGCAATTTTACAACAACCAAACAACAACAAGATGATGATGCTGGTAAAAGCTCTCATGTTGTTGATCGCGCTTGTTGCCTGTCAAGTGGCAATGGCGCAGCTAACGGTATCCGGAAAAGTATTGTCCGGAGAAGATCAAAGCCCGGTTCCTGGTGTGAACATCCTGGTGAAGGGCACTACCAATGGCACCATCTCCGATGCAGCAGGAGCTTACACACTCAACGTAAGCTCTGCCAATGAGGTGTTGCTATTTTCTTTCGTAGGGTTCATCAGCCAGGAAGTTTCCCTCAATGGAAGAACTTCTTTAGAAATTGTGTTGGCAACGGATGCCACTCAACTTTCTGAAGTGGTTATAACCGCGTTGGGCATTGCGAAGGACAAGAGATCTTTGGGATATGCTGTGCAAAATTTGAATTCTGAAAATTTAACCACAGCACGCGAGACTAACGTTGTTAACCAATTGGCAGGAAAGATAGCGGGCGTTACCGTAATAGGAAGCCCTTCGGGTGTAGGTGGCTCTTCGAGGGTATCTATTCGTGGCGAGCGTTCTGTGGATTTAAATAAAAATCAACCACTTTATGTTATTGATGGAGTTCCCATTACAAATGGATTAACGGGTGCTTCGGGAAGAGGCAATCTTGAAGTAGATTTTGGTAATGGAGCCAGTTTTGTAAACTCCGATGACATTGAATCAATGACGGTGTTGAAAGGTGCCGCTGCTGCCGCATTGTATGGCTCGCGCGCAGCCAATGGTGTGATCGTAATAAAAACAAAATCGGGTAAAGGTTCGAAAGGGATTGGGGTGGAAATAAATTCCAACACTACTTTTGAAACGGTTCTTAGGTTGCCTCAATATCAAAATGTGTACGGACAGGGAAATGGTAACGGTGGCGATTTTGCTTTTGTGAATGGAGGTGGTGCAGGCTTGACAGACGGAGTTGACGAAAGTTGGGGCCCTGCTTTCACGGGCCAGTTGTATCCTCAATACAATTCACCAAGAACACTCAATGGTCAACCTATTGCTTTTCGGGGTGGCGATTTAAATGCACCAGCCGGTAGCATAATTACACCAACTCCTTGGGTAAGTGATCCTGATGGAATAAAAAATTTCTTTCAAACTGGTAGAACATTAACTAACAACGCTGCACTTGTTGGCAGCAATGCACAAGGTGATTTCCGTTTATCTTACACCAATCTTAATCAAACGGGCATTGTGCCCAATACAGATTTGCGCAGGAACACGGTATCATTTGGAGGCGGCTACAATCTGACGGATAAATTCTCAGCAAGAGCTTTTGTAAGCTACATAAAAAGTGAAAGTGATAATCGTCCTTCCATCAGTTATGGAACTGAGAACATTATGTATCTCTTCAATTGCTGGTTGCCACCTTCTGCAAATGTAGCTGATATGAAGAACTACTGGATGCCAGGCCTGGAAGGAAGACGGCAGTTTGGATTCAATTACAACTATCACGACAATCCATATTTTACCACTTATGAGAACACCAACAGTCAATATCTGGATAGGATAATTGGCAACATCTCGATAAAGTATGATTTTAACGATTGGTTGAGCCTGCAACTACGAACGGCTCTTGACTTTGGTAAAGACCGAAGACAATTTCGCAGGGCATTTTCAACACAGCGCTTTCCGTTTGGCCAATACCGTGAAAATGGAATTGTAACAGAAGAGAGAAATTCTGATTTCCTGCTCACTTTCAACAAAGAGATTGTTCCCTCCACGTTCACGTTAACAGTTTCACTGGGAGGAAATCAATTGCGTCAAAAATCTGAATTTCTGGAAGTGAACGCACCGCAATTGAACATTCCGGGAATCTATAACCTGACTAACTTTCGGGCACCCTTACAAACCTCACAATCGGATACCCAAAAGGCAATCAACAGTCTGTATGCTACTGCCCAGCTTGGATACAAAAATATTTTATTTTTGGATTTAACTGCCCGCAATGATTGGTCAAGTGCACTTACACTTCCTCTGGCGTTGAAAACTGCCGGTATTGGTTCTGAGAATAACTCATATTTCTATTCATCCGCTGCGGTAAGTGCCGTGCTATCCGATATGTTTCAAGCACCTGAATTTATCTCATTGGCAAAGCTACGAGCTAACGTAGCCCAAGTGGGTAATGACACCGATGCGTTTACCTTCACGCAGTCCTTCAACCCCAGCGATCCTTTCGGTGCTTCGCAGGTATATGGTGAAACAGACCGCTTGGCCAATTTTAGTTTAAAGCCAGAAATAAGCACAAGCTATGAAGCCGGCCTAGAAATGAAATTCTTCAAAAATAGAATTGGTTTGGATGTGACATACTATAATACCGTAACAAAAAATCAGATACTCAATATTCCACTCTCCCTTACCAGCGGGTATAACAGCCGGGCCATCAATGCTGGGGAAATAATCAACTATGGAATTGAGGTTATGCTAAACGCAGTTCCACTAAAGATGGCCAATGGCTTTCAATGGAACGTGGATATAAATTTTTCAAGCAATAGAAGTGAAGTAGTTTCTTTATCCGATGGGCTTTCCAATTTTGTGATGGCAAGCCGCAGGGTAAGTATCGAAGCCCGTGTAGGCGAGCGAATGGGCGACATGTATGGAATTGGGTTTGCCAGGGTACAAAATGCGGATGCAACCAAACCTTACTATAGTGCCAGCGGTCAATTTGTTGGTGAGATGGTGTTCGATAGTCAAGGACGCCCGATCCGCACTACAGAAAGAATTAAACTTGGCAATTACAATCCAGATTGGATGCTCGGTATCAGCAACACATTTACATTCAAAGGTCTCAAACTAGGCTTCTTGTTTGACATACGAGAAGGTGGTGAGGTATATTCGGAAACTCAAACGGTGGGCCGCGAGGGAGGAATAATTGTTGAAACATTGCAGGGTCGCGAAAATGGTTATTATTCACAAGCTTCTGTTACGGCAGATCCACAATTGTTGAATGCACCTGTTGGTACCTACGTAATTGGCGATGGCGTAAGTCAAAATGGCGATGGTTCTTTCAGCATTAATTCACGTAGGGTTTTACCTCGCCAGTGGCACACTGCCTGGACGGGTGGAAGAAATATTGCCGAGGGTGTTATGTACGATGCCTCTTTTATAAAGCTGCGCGAATTCCAAATCGGTTATACACTTCCCGACAAGTTTTTTAACAAGACACCATTCCGTAGTGTAAGCATTGCTTTTGTTGGAAGAAATTTATTTCTCTGGACAGACGTGCCCCACATTGACCCTGAAGTGATGTCATTTACAGGTGGCACAGCACTTCCTGGTATAGAATTTATGTCTATACCATCATCCAGAAGTTATGGAGTAAATGTTGGTCTTAAGTTTTAAAATGCCTAAAAAATTAAACTATGAAAAATAGCAAGAGCGTTGGTAAAATTGCCCTCGTATTCGCAGTTATGATGTCTGTAATGGCGTGCGACAATAATTTTGAGGAATTAAATACCAATAACAACGTACCCACTTCGGTTACACCCGATCTTTTGTTGGCGGGCGTAATCCGCAACACCTTGAACAATCAGGTAGGAGAGGCTTGGGGTATTGGTAACATTGTAGTACAACATACGGCTAAAATCCAATTTGTAAATGAAGACAGATATCTGTGGGGTGAGGTAAACGGAATATGGAATACGGTATATGGAAATATGAGGAACATACAGAACATCATAGATTTTGCCCAAAAATCAGAGCCCGTGCAAAACAACTATCTCGGTGTTGCTTTGATCATGAAGTCATGGATGTTTTCGCTCGCTACAGATGCATACGGAGACATTCCCTATTCGCAAGCAAGTAGAGGAAAATCTGAAGGTGTCTATCTAACAACCTATGATACCCAAGAATCCATTTACGATGGCATACTTGCCGATTTAAAAAAGGCCAATGAAATTTTGGGAACTAGTTCGGAATCTTTGAACGGGGATTTGATTTATGGGGGCGGGTCATCGGCAATTGTAAAGTGGAGAAAACTTGCCAATTCACTTCGTCTGCGCTACCTGATGCGCATTTCAAACAAACGAAATGTAAGTGCTGCCATGCAGGAAATTTTAAACAACCCTACCCAGAATCCTATATTTGCAAATAATGCCGACAATGCGGTATTGGTATATCAGGCTTCTGCGCCTAATCAATGGCCGCTCTACACAAACCGGGTAGGATCTTTTGATGAATTTCGCCTAAGCAAAACTTTGGGTGACGCGCTAACTTCTCTCAACGACCCACGGCTTGCTGTTTTCGGCAGACCAACGCAAAATTCTGTAACAGCAGGCACACCTGTAATTGCTGGAGTTCCCAATGGATTGGAGGATACACGGGCGTTGAGCTACAACGGAGGCCCACAAAATGTTTCGCGCGTAGGTTATGCTTTTGCATGCCTTGTCTGCAACGACAACGGGCAAACTGCCCCCATACCAAATGTTGCCAGAGGGTTGCTGATGACGTACTCCGAATTGCAATTTATTTTGGCCGAGGCAAGCGAAAAAAACTTGTTGACGGCTGGTGTTGCAGAAACATTTTATTCAAATGGCATTCAGGCCAACTTTGATTACTATCGAAGTATAATTCCTGCCTCCTATGGAATAAATTTGACTTTGCCTGCAGCGTATTTTACCCAATCTGGTGTAGCCTATATCGGCTCAACAACAGAGAAGCTTACCAAAATTGCAACCCAAAAGTGGATATCATTATTTTTTAATGGCCTTGAGGCTTGGTATGATTGGCGCAGATCTGGCCTACCAGCTTTAGTGCCGGGTGCAAACAATTTAAATGACAATAAAATACCGGTGCGATTTATTTACCCGTTGTCAGAACAATCTTTAAATGTAAATAGTAGAGCAGCAGCAGTGGCCAGGCAGGGTCAGGATATTATCAATACACCAGTTTGGTGGGACAAATGAAAAACACATAGCATCTTTAATTAAACCATAACTAAAATTTACAACTATGAAACGCACTTTAGTTTTTATCGCAATGATCTCAACAGTTTTGATGTCATCATCTTTCAAAACCGATGAATGCAATGTAAAATTGCCTCTGTTTTCTTGCAGCCCTCCAACGCTTTCATTCTATGATTCAAGCGGCTTCTTGGTATCTTCACCACTGTGTAGATTTGTTTATTATGAAGTTCGTACCTCGGGAACATCAAATGCGGTTATTACATCCATATCGGGTGGAACTCTAACTGGCAAGAATGGATGTGATCTTCCAGGTGGGTGTAATTGGAGAATCAGGCCCACAACCACAGCAGGGATGTCCATACAAATCTATGGGCAGTGTGACGTGGGAGGGCAACTTGTTACATCACCTACCGCTACTTACAACTACGTGGTATCAATTTGCCCCAAATAATTTTTAAATAGCGGGTTTACTTATGTTTTAGTGATTTCCGGGGCCGAAAGGCCTCGGATTTTTTAAACTCATTGATAAAAAATTTAATATGAAAGCAAAACTCATAACACTGTTTCTAGTGTATTGATTATTTAATTTTGCAACATTTACTATATTTGATTTAAAAATCAAATATGGAAGCTAAACTAAATCTGAAGAAAAAGGAAAGGGACT
>JAYVAI010000159.1:0-1751 GCA_043751075.1 Cyclobacteriaceae bacterium
AGGCCATCCCCTGGGTGCGTCCGGTGCGCGCATCACCATGACGTTGGCCAACATACTAAAACAAAACAATGCCACCATCGGAGTGGCCGGCATTTGCAATGGTGGCGGTGGGGCTTCGGCTATTGTTATTGAAAGAGTGTAGCGTGAGAGGTGAGGTGAGAGGTGAGAAGTACTGCCTACTGGATTCTGCCTTCTCTTAAAAATCAAAACTCCAAAGAAATAAAATGAAAAAATTGTTTCTAATATTCTTGGTAATAGTCTGCCACTCAGTCTTGGCGCAAAAGGAAGTGAAGACCTACCACGACCCTATGCAGCGAAAAGTGCATGAAGATTATTTTGTGTCGGCAGCCGATGGCCAAACGATGGAAGGAAAATACCGCAAGTTTTTCGCGAACGGCAAACTATCCATTGAGGGCGAGTTTAAAAATGGTGTGCGCTGGGGAACATTTTACGAATACCATGAGAATGGCAAACTCCTTCGCAAGATCAGTTATGAAAATGGAATGCGCCACGGCACCGTGGAAGTTTATGACGAGCTAGGCAACCCCATTCAACATGCGTTTTATCAAAACAATAAAATCGTTGACAGTATAAAATCCTTTTTCCCCACAGGCATACTAAAGCACGAAGGCAAGTTTGTGAAGGGCAAGCCCGATGGATTGATGAAGGAATATTATCCGTCAGGAAAAACCCGGAAAGAAATCAACTACAAAAACCAAATGCCCAACGGCATTTCAAAAACATACTACGAAAGTAGTGTTCTTGAAACCGAAGCGAATTATAGAGATGGTTTTGTGAGCGGCTATTATAAGCTCTACTATCCCAACGCGCAGCTGGAAATGGAATACCTGATCAAGGAAGGTGAGAAGATCGGAGACTTCCGCTACTACGATCCGCAAGGACCGAAATTGTTGGAAGGGCATTTCATGAACTCGCAACTGCATGGCGATAACATGGGCTACTATACCGATGGCACCATCCGCCACAAGTACCAATACAAAGCAGGTGGAAGGTTTGGCACCAACTATGATTATCACCCTAACGGCAAGGTGAAAGTAAAAGAGCAAATTTCTTTCAATGGGGTGGAAACGAAAGTCACCGAATATAGAGTGGATGAAAAAATCCGTTTCGAGAAAATTTTTCGCAAAGGAAAACCTTTTGGGATTTGGCTTTATTATTTTGACGATGGCGTGACCGTGTCCATAAAGGAGACCTATGAGAACGGACAACTAAATGGGCTGCGCACCACCTATCACGCCAGTGGGCAGAAGTCAACAGAAGAAAACTGGAAGTCGAATATGTTAACAGGGATTGTAAAAAACTTTTACGAAGATGGGAAATTGCTTTCGCAGGCCGAGTATAGTTTCAACCGCTATCACGGGCTCTACACATCCTATCATCCAACGGGCAAAATAAAAGAGCAAGGCATCTATTTCGCCAATTCAAAACATAAAGAATGGAAAGAATACAACGAAGCCGGTGAATTGGTGCGCACCCTGGTATTTAAAGCAGGACTGCTGGTGGAGGAGAAATGAAAATTTTTAAATAGAGGTCTGCATGACCCTTGTTCGCATAAGCCTTGTACGTTGGCGATAACGGCATTTTCAATTTCATTTATTTCTTGTCAACAGTGTTTTCAATTTAGACTTTTTAATTCCAAAACGTCTTAGATAAGCCAAGTCACTTTTGTTGTCGTACATCAATTGATACTCAAAATAGTTTATGTGCTCTAAAACGGCAAGTGAAAAAAA
>JAYVAI010000160.1:0-12446 GCA_043751075.1 Cyclobacteriaceae bacterium
CCAAATTCAACACGCTGGCCGGTAACCTGCGGATAGAGCGTGATCTTGCCATCACTGTTTATATCCAATTGTGCTACTTGGGCTTTCCAAAAATCATCCTCATTTATAAATCCGATCATTTCCATGATCTGCATTCCTTCTTTGGTTTTGGAAAAGTCTTCCGATTCCAATAACCGCTTCACAAAATTGCCACTGATCAAAACCACGCGTGAAGAATATTTTTCCGATACCGGCATGATCACACCATCTTCGGCTATGTAGGCATCGGGGGCATCCGACTGAACGATACGCGCTATGGGCCTGCGCAATTCCACCTTCACGATCAGATTTCCTTTTAGGTCGCCAAACAATTCAGCATCCAAAATGTGTTTGTCGTATTTCAATTTGTGCTCGATTGCTTTTAAATCAATCCGGTCAATGCCGTTTCCTTTAATGCTTTGGCCACTGCCTTCCACCAGCTTCATAATATCGGCTTCATCGAGAAAATGGTTTTGGTGCAGGTTGTCCAATTCAATCACGATGTCATTACATACCGAGCCTCCCCGCTTGCGCTCGCTGAAGGCGATCAAAAATGAAATGGCCAGCAGCGCGGCAGCTACTTTTATTTCCCTTCGAATGTTCAGTTTCCACTTCATATTATTTATTGGTCAAAAGTTCTTTAATTGGTTTTACAAACGTATCAATGTCGCCTGCGCCAACGGTAGCCAACACGTCAATGTTCAGCGCGTCAAGTTTTTGAAGTAGGTCATTTTTATTGCATCGCATTTTTACTGCACTGGTTATGTCCGCGAAAAGCATGTCGGAAGTCACGCCAGGAATGGGTTCTTCGCGTGCCGGATAAATGTCCATGAGCAATACTTCATCGGCCAAGCTCAGGCTTTTTGAAAACCCTTCGGCAAAATCGCGAGTGCGTGTAAACAAATGAGGTTGAAACACCACGGTAATTTTTTTTCCTTTGTACATTTCTTTTAGAGATGTAAGAAGCGCTTCGATCTCAGCCGGATGATGTGCATAGTCATCGATATACACCAAGTTTTCTTTCTTGATGATAAATTCAAACCTACGCTTCACACCACGGAAAGAAAGCAACGCCTCGCGAATCAATTTGTCATCAACGCCCAACTTCAACGCTACTAGGGTAGCGGCTATGGCATTTTCCATATTATGAAAGCCGGGGACACCGAGCTGTATTTTTCTCATGGGATTTTCGCGGCCCTGAAGATCGAACTCAAAAAAACCACCCTTCGCAGTTATATTCTCAGCAAAAAATTGCCCCCGGTTCATGCCATACGATGTCTTATTGATTTGTGTTTTCTCATTGGCCAAAGTGGCGATGGACTCATGGATGATGAGGTCACCCCCTTTGTTGATTTGATTGATAAACTCTTTGTATGCGCTGAGCATTTGCAAGTGGTCACCATAGATATCGAGATGGTCGGCATCGGCTGACGTTACCACTGCGGTGTGAGGAAACAACCGAAGGAATGAACGATCAAACTCATCGGCCTCGGCCACTACAATTGTTTTAGCATTCACCTCACCGTGCATGACTAAGTTAGAATCATAGTTGGCCGTAATGCCTCCAAGGAAAGCGACCATATCCATTTTAGCGGTTTTAAGAATGTGCGCTATCAATGACGATGTTGTGGTCTTGCCGTGTGTGCCGGCTACAGCCACCGTTTTATAATTTTTTGTCAGCAGCCCCAATACTTCCGATCGCTTCAAAATGGTGAACCCGTTTTCTTTTAGATAAGCATGCTCGACATGAGTTTTAGGGATTGCCGGAGTAAACACCACCAACGTTTTTTCCTTGCTTATGTAGCCGGGAATAAATTCTACGCGGTCATCGAAATGTATTTCCATTCCTTCTTCGATCAGCTCATGCGTTAATGGCGTAGGGGTTTTGTCGTAGCCAGCCACGAGCAAGCCTTTATGCTTGAACCATCGGGCTATGGCGCTCATGCCTATGCCACCTATGCCCAGAAAATAAACGCTATCGTACTGTTCTAATTTCACGGTTGTTGAACAATTAGTTTTTCAATTTCATCTACAATGTGCTTAGTGGCCTCTGGCTTTGCGAGCTTATAAATATTGGCAGCAAGTTTTTTACAGCTTACTTCATCGTGCAACAATTTCAACGCCTCATCAATAAGTGTTGCGCCTGCCTTTGCATCACTTACCATGACAGCGGCTTGCTCGCTGACCAGCGCCATGGCATTTTTTGTTTGATGGTCTTCTGCCACGTTGGGTGAGGGCACCAAAATAGCGGGCCTCCTGGCTAAGCACAGTTCGGATATGGCCAACGCGCCTGCTCGTGAAACCACGACATCGCTGGCGGCATACGCTAAATCCATCTGCTTTAAAAAATCGTGGATGCGTATCTTGCGCAAGTCTTTATTGGCAACCTGCGCTTTCACACTTTCAAAATAACTCTTGCCTGTTTGCCATATCACCTGCACCTTGGCATCAATCAACTTATCAATATCGCCCAGCACACTTTCGTTGATGGTTTTTGCACCGAGACTTCCTCCCATTATCAACAGCGTTTTTGCATTTCTGTCAAAAGCAAAGCTCACCAATGCCTTTTCGCGCTTCGCTTCCAAATCGCTAATGTCTTTTCTAACCGGGTTGCCCGTGAACATCACTTTTTCCTTGGGAAAATATTTTTCCATGTGTGGATAGGCCACGCACACCCGTTGCACTTTTGCGCCCAGATTTTTATTGGTGAGGCCCGCATAAGAATTTTGCTCTTGTATGAGCGAAGGGATTTTATTTTTGGTTGCCGCCAACATGATGGGGCCGCTGGCATAGCCACCCGTGCCGATCACAATATTTGGTTTGAACCGTTTGATGATACTCCGCGCTTTGAAATAACTGGTGATCAATTTCAACGGGAAAGAAAGATTGGAAAGCGTGAGTTTCCGTTGAAGACCGCTGATCCACAAACCGATAATTCTATATCCCGCCTCTGGCACGCGTGTCATTTCCATTCTGCCAGTAGCACCCACAAAAAGAATTTCAGCATTCGCGTATCGGCTTTTAAATTCATTGGCAATTGCCAGCGCAGGAAACACGTGGCCTCCGGTGCCGCCCCCGCTGATGATGATTCGATATGGTTGTTTTAAATTCAAGGAGTTAGGAGATAGTAGTTAGGAGATAGTAGTTAGTAGTTAGTAGAGTGTTGTTGAGCAATTTTGTATATCGGCAAGGGATAGAAGTGGAAAGCCTGCCTTTGCCGCAGGCAGGCCCGAAGCGCGTTGGCGTGTGCGTGTGCCGGACCTGCCGGACAGGCAGGCTTGGAACGAATAGCCCGGTGGCGCTTCGCCATGCCGCCAAAAAAAAATCTTGCAAACTGTCTTTCACCTTTCATCACTCAAGCTGCTTTAGTTTCCAAATTTTTGCTTTCGCTTATCTCCTGTTTATCAGCCACTGCTTGTCCCCAATTTGCTTCTTGCTCTCCACGGCTCACGCTTAAAATTATTCCTACCGATAATCCGGTGAACACCATCGCTGTGCCTCCCATACTAATCAAAGGCAATGGTTGACCTGTGATGGGGCCCAACCCCACTACCACGCCCATGTTCACCATTGCCTGGCATACCAAATCAAAACTCAATCCTGCTGAAAGCAATCCACCGAAAGCACGCTCACTGTTATAGGCCGCTTTCATTCCGCGATGGAGCAAGACGAGATAGAGCACGAGCACCACGCCTCCGCCAATCATTCCATATTCTTCAATGACGATGGCATAAATAAAATCTGAATAAGGGTGTGGAAGAATATTTCGTTGATCGCTGTTGCCGGGGCCCTTGCCAAAAATTCCTCCTGTAGCTACAGCCATTCTTCCATGCTTGGCCTGAAAGGGAAGCTCTGTGCCATTCACAAAACTGAGGATACGGTTTTTTGCAGTTTCACCACGCACACCAAACTTCACAGCCACGCCACCTGCCAACAAACCAACCAGGGCCAGCATAGCCAAATATTTTACTGGCACCCGCCCGATAAACATCACCAACATGCAGGTGGCAAAAAGCAGCATAGCTGTTGATAAATTTGTCAATGCTATTAATCCGCAAATCACTCCGCACCAAATGAGAACGGGAATGAGTGCCTCTTTTACATCGTCAATATTTTGTTGCTTTTTGCTGAGCATGCTGGCAAGGTTGATGATCAGGGCAAGGCTTGCAAAATCGGATGGTTGAAAAGATGTATTTATAATTGGAAGGGTGATCCATCGTGCCGCATCGTTGATGGATGTTCCGTTGGTGAACGTGTAAATCAACAGTGGCACACTCACCCACAAGGCAAGGCGGGACAATTTAGAGTAATAGCGATAATCAATTTTGTGTGCAGACCACATGGCGGCCAATCCAAGAAATACCATGAACGTATGCTTGAACAAATAGGACTCTGTACTGGCTGTGCGCTTATACGCCAACGTGCCAATGGAACTATACACCACCAAAATGCTGATGAGCGAAAGGGCAAAAACCACCGCCCAGATGACCCGGTCGCCCTGCAGGTTTTTGTCGGTCCATTCTTTTATTTTACTTAGCTTCATAGTTAAAGGAGTTAGGAGATAGTAGTTAGGAGTTAGGAGTCTCGGTGTTTCTCTTTATGCCTTGCATGTACGATTCCAATAGCCTGCCTACCTCATCCACATCTTTCAATAAATTACCAGTGTCAAAATATCCTAAATCATTTGCGAGGAGTAAGTGGTAGTCTGTTTCAGATAATGAACCTTGTGCAGTATTCATATACTTAAGCTTGTCTGCCGTTCCTTTCTTTTTAAAACCTTCCGCAATATTTGCCGCTACAGAAACAGAAGACCTTCGCAATTGTGAGGTTAACCCATAAATTTCCTCTTTCGGAAAACTCTTTGTTGCCCTATAAACATTAAGAACCAATTGATGGGCTTTCTGCCAAACAATCAACTCTTTAAATGACTTCGCTGGTTCTCTCTTTTCCATTTTCTACTAACTACTATCTACTAACTACTATCTACTAACTACTAACTACTATCTACTAACTACTATCTACTAACTACTATCTACTAACTCCTATCTACTAACTCCTTCTCACTCTTGATTTCCAAAACCTCATTCCTAAATTGTGTTCCCCGGTCTTCGTAATTTTTAAAAAGATCGAAGCTTGCACAAGCAGGGGATAGCAACACCACATCACCTGGCTTTGAAACACGCAGTGCCAGTTGAACCAATTCCTTTACACTTTGTGTTTCGTAAATTTCATTCACTACATGTTCAAATGCTTTTTTAAGTTTTTCATTTTCTTTGCCCAGACAAATCAGCACGCGCACTTTTTTTCTCACTTGATCTCCAATGAGTGAGTAGTCGTTCCCTTTGTCTATGCCGCCTGCTATCCAAATTAACGGACCTGCGTAGCTGCCCAATCCATACACAACAGAATCTACATTGGTTGCTTTGGAATCGTTTACGAACTCCACTCCATTGATCGTTGCTACTGACTCCAACCGATGTGGGGCATTTTTAAATGTTTTGAGCGCTTGCTTTATTGATTCGACCGAAACGCCTGCGATACGCGCTGCCGATATTGCCGCCATTGTGTTGATCAAATTATGCGGGCCTTTCAACGTTGTTTCGGATTGAGCAATTTGAAAAAACTGATTTCCAAAAGAGAAAGACATTTTAGTGCCATCGTAATGGGCTGGTGAAGCTGAAGTTGCCTTGAGAGAAATTTCAATTGGCTTGGCAACAATAGATTTTTTGTTAACCTCACTTTTCACCACCGCATCATCTGCATAGTAAATGAAGTAGTCATTCCCTTGCATCGCCTGCACCAATCTAAACTTCGAGTTGATGTAGTTCTGCATCTGGTATTCGTAGCGGTCCAAATGATCGGGGGTGATATTGAGCAGGATTCCAACCTGTGGCCGAAAAGTTTTTGTGCCATCCAATTGAAAGCTGCTGATTTCAATCACATACCAATCGTGATTTTCTTTGGCTACTTTTCTTGCGAAGCTTTCTCCCACATTCCCCGCAAGGGCAACATTAAATCCGGCTGACTTTAATAAATGATACGTCAACAATGTGGTGGTGGTCTTTCCATTGGTGCCGGTTATCGCAATCACTCTTCCACTCAAAAACCGAAAGGCGAATTCTATCTCATCAATAATTTCAATGCCTTTTGCTTTTGCTTTCTTAATGATGTCGGCCTTATCGGGTATGCCCGGACTTTTAATGATCAACGTGGCCTGCAGGATTTTTTCTTCTGAATGTTTTCCCTCTTCTAATTCAATAGCGTGTTCAATCAATTCTTTTTTGTATTGATCTTTAATAGTGCCCTGATCTGAAACAAACACATCATAGTTCTTAGCTTTCGCGAGGATGGCTGCCCCCGTTCCGCTTTCACCTGCACCCAATATGACTATCCGCTCTGCCATTTATTAATTTTCAATGTTCAATGTTCATTATCACAGTTTGCCAATCAACCAATTTTCAAATCCATAAATCATCTCAACTTCAATGTTGCCAAACTTAAAATCGCCAACAGTATCCCTACAATCCAAAACCTTGTTACGATTTTAGACTCGTGTATTTTTTTCTTTTGATAGTGGTGATGAAGCGGGGACATCAATAGTATCCTTCTTCCTTCTCCGTATTTTTTTTTGGTGTACTTGAAATAGGAGACTTGCATGATCACCGAGAGGTTTTCCACCAAGAAAATCCCGCAGAGTAAAGGGATCATCAATTCCTTTCTCACTGCCAATGCCAACACAGCAATGATTCCGCCCAAGGAAAGGCTTCCCGTATCGCCCATGAAAACTTGCGCGGGATAAGAATTGTACCACAGAAAACCAAGACATGCGCCCACAAAGGCAGTGCAAAAAATTACCAACTCGCCCAGGTTGGGTATATACATGATGTTGAGGTAAGAGCTAAAGTCAACACGGCCTGAGAGGTATGCAAAGATGGCAAGCGTGAGCCCGATGATGGCCGAAGTTCCTGCCGCCAATCCGTCAATGCCATCGGTGATGTTGGCCCCGTTGGAAACTGCCGTGATGATGAGTATCACCACCAACGTGAATACAATCCATGTATAATTTTTATCCAACCAGGGAATCAAATCACCATAGTCAAATTCATTGTTCTTGAAAAATGGAACGGTGGTTTTGGTTGACTTTGCATCCTTATACTCAAGGCGCACACCCGGCTCGGGTTGAAAAGTTTGTATGCTGGCAACCGTTGCCGGTTTCATTTCGCGCACCACCACATAATCGTTAAAATAAAGAGTGAGACCAACAACAAGTCCGATGGTCACTTGCCCGACAATTTTAAAACGCCCGGCCAGACCCTCCTTATTTTTTTTGAACACTTTAATATAGTCATCCAAAAACCCGATGAGACCAAGCCACAGCGTGGTTGCAATCAATAAGATAACATACACATTATCCAACCGGGCCATTAACAACGTAGGAATCAAAATAGCGGCAATGATGATCAAACCTCCCATGGTTGGTGTTCCCTTTTTTTGAATTTGTCCGTCAAGGCCCAAATCGCGGATGTCTTCACCCACTTGTTTTTTGCGGAGATAGCTGATCAGCTTTTCTCCAAACATAATCGTGATCAATAAGGACAGTAAAGCGGCAGCCCCTGCGCGGAATGAGATGTATTGAAACAATCCTGCCCCGGGGAAGTCAAAGTTTTTTTCGATATAGTCAAATAGGTAGTATAGCATTATCAGTTGTTCAAATTTGAAAATTTGAAAATTAGTTGATTTGAAAATTCCCGCACCATTACTTGATCAGCTTTCAATTTCAAATTTTCAACTTGGCTCATCTTCAAATCGTTTTGTTTTACCTTCCAATTAATTAGCAAACATCTTCAACATTCGAGTGAGTACTTCTTTATCATCAAAAGGGTGCTTCACGCCTTTTATCTCCTGATAATTTTCATGGCCTTTGCCTGCAACGAGAATAATATCTTTTTCTCTGGCAAGCATGCACGCAGTTTTTATTGCTTCCTCGCGGTCCTCCATCACCAATGTTTTCTTTGCTTCGGCAGGGCCCACGCCCAATTGCATTTCTTTAATAATCTGCATGGGGTCTTCACTGCGCGGGTTATCGGAAGTGAATATTACTTTGTTGGAATATTTGCACGCCACCGCAGCCATCAACGGCCGCTTTGTTTTATCACGGTCGCCACCACAGCCCACTACGGCAATCACTTGCTCCTGCCCTGTGCGAAAATGCTCAATGGTTTCCAGCACATTTTTCAATGCATCGGGTGTGTGTGCATAGTCAACGATGGCTGTAAACTTCGAGCCAGGCATCACCAGTTCAAACCGACCCGGTGCACTGGTAAGCCCCGAGAGTTTCATCAATGCCATTTCGGGATCTTCGCCCAGCAAACAAGCCGTGCCATACACTGTCAATAAATTATATGCGTTGAAATCGCCAATCAACTTGAACCACACACTGCGCTCACCAATCTCAAGCTCCAGTCCTTCTATCGAATTGGTGATGATCTTGGCTTTGAAGTCGGCCATTTTTTTTAACCCATAGGTTTGCTTTTTTGCTTTGGAGTTTTGCAACATCACCATACCGCGTTTGTCATCCACATTCACGAGGGCAAAAGCATCGGATGGCAATCCATCAAAGAATCCTTTCTTGGCGCGAATATAACTTTCAAAGGTGTGGTGATAATCCAAATGATCGTGCGTGATGTTGGTGAACAAGCCGCCCGCGAAATGCAACCCGTCAATCCGGCCTTGCACCACGGCATGCGAACTCACTTCGATAAAACAATGTGTACATTTTTCTTGCAGCATTTGTACCAACAGTTCATTGATTTGAATGGGATCGGGTGTGGTGTGAGTAGCTTGAATTTCTTTGTCCACAATTCTATTCACAACTGTGGATAACATTCCGCACCGATAGCCGAGCGATGTAAATAATTTGAAGAGCAAGGTGGCCACCGTAGTTTTTCCGTTGGTGCCGGTTACGCCAATCAGCTTAAGTTTGGCCGAAGGGTTTTCATAAAAGTTGGAAGCAATTATGCCCAACGCTTTGCTGCTGTCTTTAACCGTTACATACGTGATCCTATCGGAAATTGCATCGGGTAATTTTTCTGTAACAACAGCAATGGCACCGCTCAATACAGATTTTTCTATAAAGGCATGTCCATCCGATTTCGTTCCGCGAATGGCGATAAATAAAAATCCGGGTTTCACCTTACGTGAGTCAAAACAGATTCCCTTCACCTCCACATTCATATTGCCGGAAGTGGAGGTGATGTGTACTTTATATAATATGTCTTTTAGTTCTGCCATACCTCACCCCCTGCCCCTCTCCAGAGGAGAGGGGAGGAGTTTGATTTTAGTTTGAGTGCTATACTTACCATTTTAACCTCACCCCTAGCCCCTCTCCAGAGGAGAGGGGAAGAGTTTGATTTTAGTTTTTGACTTATGCTTTAACGTTTCGAACATGATCCCCGGTCCTCATTAACAATGAAACTCGCCCCTTCAAAACCTCACGCCTGCCTGTCCGGCAGGCAGGCGTGACGCTCGATTGAAACTTTGCATTTAATTTTAAGTTCATGTTCTGATTTTAACTCAGTTCTATTTCAACTCAGCCTTAAATGAATCCTTACGCCTTTACTAATTTTTGTGCCGGGAGAAAGTGATTGCGCTGCCACTCTGCCCTTGCCTTCGTATGACACACGCAGGCCAGATTTTTCCAATACATAAATTGCATCGCGGAAAGTCATTCCATTCACATCGGGAACATGATCATTCACTACGGCATTTTTTTTCCACACCACAGAGTTTCCGTTTTTTGCAGCTTTGATCCACTCTTCGTCTGTGACCGAGTGGGTTGATATTCCCAACTCATTGGTAAGCATGGTAAGTTCATCCTGTTTGCCGGCACGGATGGCCGGGAACACTCCGGGCTCGGTGATTGTTTTTTTCTCCATTGCAAAATGTAGATTGATGTCGCGTGAATAAATGTTATCGGCAATGTCTTTGAACACCGGGCCTGCCACATTATTTCCATATTGAAATACGCCTTTGGGATTTTTCACCAACACAATGGCAGAATATTTGGGCGCATGCGCAGGAAAATATCCCACAAAAGAAGTTATATATCGTTTTTCATAGCGGCCATTTTCAAGTATCTGTGCTGTGCCGGTTTTTCCTGCAATGCGATAGTGTGTGTTCTTTAAATTTTTTGCTGTGCCATCCTCCACTACGCCTTCCAACAAAAGTTTAAGCTGGTTTAGTGTTTTGTTCGAGCAGATTTTACTTACCAGGGTTGTCGTTTCAAATTCTTCTTTTACCTGATCGGCACGGCTCACTGATGTAACGAAAATAGGCTTGATCATTTTTCCATCATTGGCCACGGCATTGTACAAAGCCAGCGTGTGCAAAGGCGAAATCTCCAATCCGTATCCATAAGCCATCCACGGCAGTGTGATACCGCTCCATTCTTTTTTGTCGGACGGACGTATGATTTTTGGATACGACTCGCCAGTAATTTGCACACCCAATGGCTTTGAAAGTTTGAGGCGATCTATATGCGCTAAAAATTTTGAAGGCTTTGTGCCAAAATGTTTATCTGTCAATTTGGCCATGGCCACATTGGACGATAGCTCAAAGGATTGTTGTACTGAAATTTTTCCATAGCCGCCCTCGTGGTGGTCGCGCACTTTGCGGTTATAAAAAGTATGCTCGCCATTGCCCGTGTTGATGGTATCGCTCAACTCGATATTAGTGTCTTCCAATAACGCCATCATGGTCACCAACTTAAAAGTAGAGCCGGGTTCGATGGAGCCACCCACTGCGTGATTAAAATTTTCATGGAATTCGCCACGGCCATCTTTGGTAAGGTTTGAGATTGCTTTAATGTGGCCCGTCTTCACTTCCATCACCACCACGGTGCCTTCATCGGCATCATGCTGTTTCATGGCGCGGTAAAGCGAGGTCTCGGCAACATCCTGAAGATTGATGTCAATAGTAGTTTGAATATCGAGGCCATCCACTGCTTTGATATTGTCGGCATCAAAGATTGGCTTCCAGGTGCCTCCGGCTATTTTTTGAAATAATGCTTCGCCATCCTGCCCACCAAGCACCGGATCAAAACTATATTCAAGGCCCACTCCTTTACCATCTTCGTTTACAAAGCCAATGGTTCTGCGACTAAGTTTTGAGAAAGGGCGGTAGCGTACATCAATTTTTTCGAAAATAACTCCGCCCCGGTATCGGCCTTCGCGGAAGATAGGCCACTGCATCATTTCTTTTTTGCTTTGGTAGTTGATCTGCTTGCGGTTGAGCACCACATATTGCTTGCCCGTGGCGCGCGCATCTTTCAACAACTGTTTGTAGTCTGTGGCAGAGCGGTCTTTATAAAACCGCGCCAAGTTGAGTGCGAGTGAATCAATGCCGCTTTTAAAGATTTCATTTTTGGCCAGCGTTGGGTCTATGGCTACTTTATAAAATGGTAAACTGGTGGCCAGCAAACTTCCGTTGTCGGAATATATATTGCCACGGGTGGCTTTTACTTTTTTGTAGTCGAAGTTGATCTCTTCGCTCATCTTCTTCCACTTGTCGCCTTCGGCAAACTGGATGTGGCCGACTTTGGCGCCCACACAAATAGCGAACACCACCACACATAAAAATGCGATGCGCACACGGATCAATATGGATTTTTTAATGTTCATGTGTCAGGGCCTCACCCCATCCCCTCTCCGGGGAGAGGGGAAGAGTTTATTTTAAGTTTTAGAGTTACGATTGTCATTTTGTTTTACCTCACCCCTTCCCCTCTCCACCTTGCTCCGCCAAAGCGCTTCGCGAAGGCGAGAAGGAGAGGGGAAGAGTTTAGTTATTTTTTTAGAGTTACGATTGTCATTACTTTTTGTCAACTGTTTTAATTGTCTATTGCTTTTTACTCATCCACCACTATTTTAAAAGGTGGGGTTGAGCTTTCTTTTAATCCTAAATCTTTAACTCGCCTAGCCACTTCGCTTTGCTTGCTGGCAAACATTACATCGGCTTTCAGAGTGGTGTAGTCGGCACGAAGGTCTTCTACTTCTGTTTGCGCCCTGTCTATCTGCCTTGTGGTTTTCTCTGCGTAGTGTGTGTTGCTGATATACACCAAACTCAAAAACACAGCGAACAAAATCTTTGGCAGGTACTGCACGGGAAAGCCTTCTTCAAAGTATGACTCAAGTTTCATCCGCTTCTCGATGCCTGAGAAAATGCTTGTGCCCGGTGCCGAAGGTTTTATCCTGGCCTCGTTGCCGCGCTGGGGTTCTATCCTAAATTTGTTTTCGTTCATGGCCTCACCCCTAGCCCCTCTCCAGAGGAGAGGGGAAGAGTTTTATTTTTAGTTTAGTGCTATAACCTCACCCCTGGCCCCTCTCCAGAGGAGAGGGGAAGAGTATATTTTTAGTTTAGTGCTACGTATTCAC
>JAYVAI010000161.1:0-4546 GCA_043751075.1 Cyclobacteriaceae bacterium
GGTTAAGAAGTCCATCCAATTGCTCGATCGTGAAATCCAAAATATGTTTGCGCCCGTCCTTGGTTTGTGCGAACGTGGTTTTCTCAAGGCTAAAGAAAAAAATAATGTCCATGACTTCCACGGACTTCAAATGCTCACCCACTTTGATCACAAAACGCTCTTTATATTTTTTGGTGAGCATTTGCACGGCAAGGCCAATGTTTTCTATCGCCTTCTCCGATAAAGAATTTTTCACCCCGGCCAATGAATCGAATTTTTTCAAGGCTGCACGCAGTTCCCTTTCATCCACCGGCTTAAGGATGTAATCAATACTGTTCACCTTAAAAGCCTTGAGGGCATACTCGTCATACGCGGTTGTAAAAATAACCGGTGAGGTTACATCACATTGGTCGAAAATCGAAAAACTGATTCCATCCGCTAATTGAATATCGAGTAGGATAAGGTCTGGTGCCGGATTTGATCGCAACCAATGCACTGCGGACTTCACCGTATCAATTTTAGCCAATACCCTACCATCTGGAACAATTGCTTTTATCAATTTTTCCAATAGCACGGCCGCTTGTGGTTCGTCTTCTATCAGCAATACAGTCATTGCTCTTTATCGATTTCTATAAGGGGGAGTCTTACAATAAATTTCCCATCTCCTTCTTGTATTTCCACGGGTTTGGAACTTAAAAACTTATACCTGCTTTGTATGTTCTCAAGGCCAATCCCATTCGAAGGTTCTCCCAACGTTGTTTTGAGTTGAAGATTATTCTCAACCGCTACATACCCATCGTGTTCAACTATTCTTATCCTCAGCGGATCAGCTTTAGAAACGATATTGTGTTTGATTGCATTTTCAATAAGCAGCTGAAGTGCCAGAGGCGCAACCTTCGATAAGATTGATGTAACATGGATTTGCACATCGAGGTTTTCCCCAAATCGAATTTTCTGCAAGAAAAGATATGACTCCAAAAACTTCAATTCTTCCTCCAATGTTACAACCTCCTTGCTTTGTGTGTCGAGCACATAGCGATACACTTCAGAAAGTTGCTTGATGAATCTTGCCGCCTTGTCCTGATCTTCATATACAAGGTTGGTCAACGCATTTAAACTGTTAAACAGAAAATGCGGGTTTACCTGGCTCTTTAAACTATTGTATTGCGCTGTGATGTTTTCCTTCTGAAGCCTCTCAGAATCAATAGCGGCTTGCTTCCAACTTAACAGGAACCCACGGCTTGTCATAAATAAGGTAATGATAAATGCAGTGATCACCGTTCCGTAAAGCATACTTGTAACACCACCAATGTTCACCTCAAGGCCTTTTTCAAAAGCTGTAACCAGAATTGAGATGGTAGCAATTGTATAGACAAGCATGGCTACAATTCCAAACACAAATCTTTTTACAGGCTCCTTTGTCCACGAAATTTTTTGATTCAGAAAATGAGAAAGGTATTCATTTCCAAGCCACATTAAAATCCAAATAGCGGCAGTAAAAACAGAAACCTTTACATACCAGCTAATAGATTGAGAACACGAATCACAAACAAAATAAGTCATGATCGATCCGCCCACTATCAACCAGAAAATTAAAACGGTTTTGGTTTTTAAATATTCAAGGAAGGACATCGTACTTATTGTTATAGGATTGACAGTTGACAAATATACAATTGACACGGGTAACCTCACCCTGCCTGTCCGGCAGGCAGGCCCGGCCCCTCTCCAAAGGAGAGGGGTGACTGTCTTGGTCAACAGAGTGGCGGAAATTAAGGGCTATTTGCATTGCTCCTTCATTCCCTCCGCCATTCCTTTTCCCCACTGAGGGGCGAGAGGATTTTCGGTTTTGAAGGAATCAAATTTTTCCAATGCCTTCGCCAGTGTTGCACAAGCCTCGTCAGTGGAGGACTTAAAAAACTGGGCGGTGCCATATTGCATCTGTGCCATGAAGGCAAGTGCTCTGGGGTTTTCAGGATTTAATCCCATTGCCTTTCCAAAAGTTTGAAAAGCCATGCTTGAATACTGTGGGCCTCGTGTGCCAGGGTCAACCGTAACGCGGATCATGTGAACAAACCCTTCCAAGGCAACTATTTCGGATTCATTTTCTTTGATGCCATTTGCTTTTTCCAATGAGGCCGCTGCCATATCCAGCAATTGATCTTTCTTCCCACCATCTTGCTCACGAGTTGTCTGCATCAAGTATCCGAATGAAGCATAGTAGAAGGGCTCCCATTTTGTTTTCTCGGCATTGCCAATCCGTTCAAAGGCGTTGATGGCTTGTTGGTATTCTTCAGTGGTCTTTGCTTTGTAAATCGCTTCAATGTTTTTGGTCATTTGCTCCACATACTTACCATCATTGGCAAAAGTTGATATGCAAATCAGAGTGACAAATAAAATTGTTGTTTTCATAATGGTTATAGTTTAGATGTTGGAAACTGGATATTGGATACTTGATTCTGGATGCTGGGTGATTCTGTGTTTATAAATTTGGCAACTGGTTTACAGATTTATTTTTTGTGATGGTGATGAATATGCCGATGAACAAAAACCGAGGTGCAGGTTGGCGCACGGCACGGCTCACATATTCGCCTGTGCCGTTGGGTTGCCCACTAAACTGATAGCCGAAAATATTATCACGGCCCAACAGATTGGTACACGACAAGTAAATGATAAGATTGCTCTTGGGAAGATAGGCCACGTTGGCACTCAAGTCCTGATAAGAAGGTGTCCTGTCCGAATTGAATTTATCTGAAAAATTGTTTGGATTGTAATACGGCCTTCCGCTCGCATAACTGTATGTAAAACCAAGTTGTGATTTTATGGCATTTACAAAATGTTTATACACAAAAGAGAAATTATGTTTGGAAGCAAAGCCCGGAGTGGCCGATGTAGGAAAATTTAAGTAGTCGCGCTGGGTGTCCAGAAAAGAATACGATACCCAGTAGTCAACATTTTTTAAAGTCTCACTATCGCGCCAGAAAAGCTCGATGCCTTTTGCGTAGCCACTGCCGGTGTTGTTGAGCCATTGAGGATTTCCATTTTCAAATTTGATAAGCTGATTATATTTTTTGTAATACGTTTCCACACGAAAGGTGCGCCTGTCGGTAATGATCTGATAATTTAAAATAAAGTGTTGTGCTCTTTCAGGATCAAGAGCGTTGTTCAACATCACATATTGGTTCTTGGCCGTTTGCCGGAATGTGCCATAAGCAAATGAGAACTGACCCGCATTTCCTGGCTTGTAGGCAAGTGAAATCCGTGGATCAACACTCACCTGATCAATCAATCCATTGTACTCCATCCTTCCGCCTACTTTGGCTACTAAATGTTTATTAGCATATAGTTCTGCTTCGGCAAAAGAGGCTGCAATAGGCTCGTGAAAAGATAAGGACTCTATCTGATTTGAATTTTCATTTTGTCGGGATGCTGTGTAATCCCGGTCAATCAACTCTCCACCAAATCTCACCTCCACTTTATCGGATATAGAATTTTCCAAAACGGCTTTTGCATGAATGCCATTTTCCGTATCCCCAAAAGGTGAACCATCTTGCTTTATTTTATTTTCATTAAATGTATAAGACAATCCACCGCGCACCGACCAATTTTGATTGAGCGACTGCTGATATGTTCCATTGCCATAGCGATAGTTGTTGGTCAAGTCAAAAAGTTGTTTTATCTGCGGATCAGTTATGTCGTGATTGTATAAGTAAAAATCGGAACGGTTGAAGTTGCCGAAAAATTTTACCAATCCATCCTTGCCAAATTTTAACCGATAGGCAGCACTTCCTTCCACCGAAGCAGGCGGGGTTTTCCAATCAATCTCCTGATTGATAAACCCCATGTAAGGCCGCAAGTTTGTGAATTGGACTTTTCCCGACAGCGAAGAATTATCCCACACCTGCGTGTGCGCCACATCGGCACCTACCGATAAAATACCAATGTCGGTTTGGTTCATCTCAGCTTTGTCTTTTGAATTTAGTACAAGTGCCGATGAAAGTGCCTGGCCATATTCGGCAGAATATCCGCCTGTGCTGAAACTTGTTCCTTTAAACATGAAGGGTAAAAATCTTCCACGGGAAGGAGTGTTGGGTGCAGCTGCGCCATACGCATCGAGCACCACCATGCCATCAATAAATGTGCGCGCCTCATTGCTATCGCCACCACGCACAAAGAGGCGGCCGCTCTCCCCTACTTTGGTAGTACCGGGCAAGGTGTTCAATGCCCCGGCAATGTCGGCAGTGGCACCGGCTGTCATGGCAATGTCAACCGCCTTTAAAATAGTTCTGCGCTTTTCTTCCCCTGCCGTAAACGATCCGGCCGAGATCACTACGGCATCGAGTTGATTGATTTCTTCTTTCAAATCAATAGTGATGGTGAGTGGCCCACCGTTCAATTCAACAGTTAGTTGAAATTGTTTGTATCCCACGAAAGTGGCCACCAGCATTTTTATTCCTCTCTCATCGGTAGAAAATGAAAACTTCCCTTCCGGGTTCGAGCTTATGCCATCATAAGAATCCTGAATGAAAATGTTGGCACCGGGAACAGCCTCACCCCGTTCATCTTTTAC
>JAYVAI010000162.1:0-4543 GCA_043751075.1 Cyclobacteriaceae bacterium
CAATGTAGCCGTGTTTGGTGCAGGGTCATTGGGTATGATCACCCGGCATATATTGGAAACAGATAGCAGTAGCAAATTCAAAGTGGTGGCATTTTTTGAGGATGACATAACCAAATCGGGCAAAGTAATTAATGGTATAAAAATTTATCATGCCAGAGATTTGGCCGAACAAATAAAAAACCTGACACTTACCGAACTTATCATCGCAGTAAAAGAATTATCGCCCGAACGCAAAAATGAAATTACCGAGATATGTATCAATAGCAAAGTTAAAGTACGCATAGTTCCTCCAGCCGAAAAGTGGGTAAAAGGGGAGTTCAGGGTGCAACAGTTAAAACCTGTAAACATTGAAGACCTTCTTGGAAGAGATTCAATCAAATTGGACGAAGATAAACTGTATGCCGAGCTTGGCCATAAAAGAATATGCATAACGGGTGCTGCCGGTTCAATTGGTTCCGAACTGGCCAGGCAGGTAATTAATTATCACCCCAAGTCAATCATGCTTATTGATCAGGCCGAAAGCCCGTTGTATGAAATTGAAAAGGAGCTTAAAGGATTTTTCCCTGACGTAACGTTGATCGTGTTCATCGCTGATATTACCCATGAACAACGTATGAACAAAATCCTGGAGGAATTCCGGCCTCAGATTCTGCTTCATGCTGCTGCCTACAAGCATGTGCCCATGATGGAGAGCAACCCATCAGAAGCGGTGATGACCAATATTCTGGGCACCAAATTATTGGCCGATCTATCCGTCAAATATGATGTTGAACGCTTCGTGATGATCTCCACCGACAAGGCCGTAAACCCAAGCAATGTTATGGGATGCTCCAAACGTATAGCTGAGATCTATGTGCAAGCTCTGCAGCATAATTTGGGTCATGGAGTTAAATCGAACACACATTTTGTAACCACCCGGTTTGGAAATGTGTTGGGCTCCAATGGCTCTGTGATACCAACCTTTAAAAAGCAAATTGAAAATGGTGGACCTGTCACCGTTACTCATCCTGAAATAACACGTTATTTTATGACCATCCCTGAAGCCTGCCGGTTGGTGCTTGAGGCTGGCATTATGGGTATGGGGGGTGAGATATTTATTTTTGACATGGGGCAACCCGTTAAGATTATTGATCTGGCAAAGAAAATGATACGCCTTTCGGGTTTTGAACCTGATAAGGATATGGATATTGTATTTACAGGTTTGAGGGAGGGTGAAAAACTCTATGAAGAACTGTTGAATGATAAAGAAAACACAATCTCTACTCATCATGAAAAGATATTGAAGGCTCGCGTCAATGAGTATGATTATGCCTATATAAATTCAATGGTAGGATTATTTCAAGACCTTGTTCACGACAAAAATGAACTAAAGATGGTAGCCTTAATGAAAGAAATAGTTCCGGAATTTAGAAGCAGCTATTCGAGGTATGAAGTATTGGATCAAATAAAATAAGAGAGGAAGAAGATAGCGATGTGATTACCTCCTCCTCGTTTTTTTCCGCTTAACGGTCATCAATTTTCTATCGTTCCGATTGATGTCAATAGGAAGGTAGTATTCCAACTTAACGTTCACAAGCATATAAGAATCCTTCTTTTTAGGATTCCCCCGTACGCCAATATTTGGACCTGTTGGGTAATCGGGGTCAATTTCTCGCCTTCTGTCCGACAAAGCACGAGCCAAATCACTTGAAAGGGTTGTTGGATCAGGATACCTTCGGATACTCGTATCATCCAGATAATCGGTAAATGTTTTGCGCCAGCCTCCTTCAATAGAGATGTTGTAGAAAGGGCCGCTCTTGAACTTTATACCAATCCCGTAAGGAACCACAAACTGAAAGCGGCTGTATTTAATACCTTCGGTTTGAAGTGGCTGAAGCGCAATCTTATCACCTTGATATTCTGTTTTTGGATTCATGTACAACAGACCGAAACCCGTTAACACATAAAAATTAAAAAATGTGCGATTATAAAACTTCTTGTCCTGTGGGAAAAGATGAAATAACCCAACCGCATTAATCTCCATGCTGTTGGAAAAAAATGAAAGGTTTCTTTCAACGCGATCACTATTTGCATCTACATCTGTGCCCTGCAATCGGAACCAGGTAAGTTCGGCCCTGGCACTAAGGCGGTTTTCCAACAGCTTGGGCAGCGGAAACATTTGCAAGCCAACATTGAAACTCGGCTTGGCATCAATGTAGTCTTTGGGGTTCTGCAACTCACCCAGATAGGTTGAAGTACCTGTGCCGAATGATGCGATCAAATCTCTATCGCGCTTAACGGCATAAAAACTTTGAGTCATTCCCTGGGAGAACACGAAAAGCAAAACAGCTCCTGCAAAAAATGATTTATTCCTCATTCACTATTTGATTATTCCCCTAAATTATGGAAAAGAAGATAAAAGTAACTTCATTACGCCAACACTTCACTCACTTTTTTTGCTGCATCTTTCAACTGGATGGCGGAATACACCTTCAACCCGGATTCCTGAATGATTTTAGCACCCTCTTCCGCATTTGTCCCTTGTAAGCGAACAATGATGGGCACTGGGATATTACCAACTTTCTTGTACGCTTCAACAACACCACTGGCCACACGGTCGCAACGGACAATGCCCCCGAAAATGTTTATCAAGATTGCTTTTACGTTCGGGTCTTTTAGTATGATCCTAAAGCCGGCTTCAACGGTTTCGGCATTGGCACCACCACCCACATCCAAAAAGTTGGCTGGCTCGCCACCCGATAATTTAATGATGTCCATTGTTGCCATTGCAAGCCCCGCACCATTTACCATGCAGCCAACATTGCCATCTAACTTTACATAGTTCAATCCCGATTTACCAGCCTCAACTTCCAGAGGATCCTCTTCCGAAATGTCGCGCAGTTCTTCCAAATCTTTGTGGCGGTAAAGGGCATTATCGTCAAGGTTCACTTTGCCATCAACAGCCATTATTTTATTGTCGGAAGTTTTTAGCACCGGGTTTATTTCAAACATGGAGGCATCAAGACCTATGTATGCTGCGTATAATGAATTCACAAACTTGACCATCTCTTTAAAAGCACTTCCTTCCAACCCAAGTGCGAAAGCAATTTTACGTGCTTGAAATGGTTGTAATCCAATAGTGGGGTCAATCCATTCTTTCACTATTTTTTCCGGATGTGTGGCTGCCACTTCTTCAATGTTCATACCACCTTCGGTAGAGGCCATGATCACTGGCATGCTGGTTGCCCGGTCCAATAAAATACTCATGTAATATTCCTTCGGCTCATTCTCGCCAGGGTAATAAACATCTTCGGTGATCAGTACTTTGTTAACTCTTTTTCCTGCGGGTCCGGTTTGTATGGTTACGAGCGTGCCTCCTAAAATAGCTTTCGCTTTTTCATACACTTCATCGGAGCTCTTTGCCAATACCACTCCTTTGCTGCCCGTCTCTTTGATCGTTCCCTTTCCTCTTCCTCCGGCATGTATCTGCGATTTTACCACGAACCACTTCGACCCGGTTTCGGCATGCAATTGCTTGGCTGCGGCCACTGCCTTGTCGGGGGTGTCGGCAACAATACCTCGCTGAACAACAACTCCAAATTTTTTTAGAATGTCTTTTGCCTGATATTCGTGGATGTTCATAAAATTAATTTAGGAAGCAAGCTACTTTTTTTAAACCTTTAAACAAAAAAACATACACATGCTCAAGGCTGAAAGTTTAAAAAAATCATACGGATCGTTGCAAGTTCTTAAGGATGTGGATATAGAAATACGCAAGGGCGAAGTGGTGTGTATCGTTGGTGCCTCTGGGGCCGGTAAGAGTACATTGCTTCATATATTGGGAACTTTGGATAATCCCGATTCGGGGAAAGTTGAGATGGATGGCAAGAATGTATTTGGCCAATCTTCCCGGGCGCTGGCCGAATTCAGGAACAAGAACCTGGGGTTTGTTTTTCAGTTTCATAACCTGCTGCCAGAGTTTTCGGCAATCGAAAATGTGATGATACCGGGGCTTATTGCCCGCAAGGACGAAAAGAAAGTGAAGCAGCGAGGGAACGAACTTCTGGAAATACTCGGCCTAAAAGAAAGGGCCGATCATAAACCATCCGAGCTTTCGGGAGGTGAGCAGCAGCGTGTGGCCGTGGCTCGCGCACTTATAAATAATCCGGTGCTGGTGTTTGCCGATGAGCCCAGTGGCAACCTCGACTCCAACAATGCGCGCGAGTTGCACCAATTGTTTTTTAAACTGCGAAACGATTTCGGCCAAACTTTTGTGATCGTTACCCACAATCAGGAGTTTGCCGCTATGACGGATCGGATACTGGAGATTAAAGATGGGAGGATGGTGGGGTAAATTGGTTTCTGTTCGTGAGGTCGGTAGGTCTTCATCTCCAACCTACCTTTCGAATATTTTTATCCATTCGAGTATTGAATGGTTTTTCTTAATTTTATACTTTACAAAAACGGCATGAAAACTAAAATGAAATTGACCGCTATTTTTGAAGAAGCCGAAGAAGGTGGTTACGTAGCATTTATAGAAGAACTGCCGGGTGTGAATACGCAG
>JAYVAI010000163.1:0-4539 GCA_043751075.1 Cyclobacteriaceae bacterium
CTCACCTGGTGGGCCATTGGTGCCTCGCTCATTGCCTCCAACATTTCGGCTGAGCAAATGATCGGTATGTCGGGCAACGGTTTCAAAATGGGGTTGGCCATTTCTGCTTACGAGTGGATGGCTGCCGCAACACTCATTGTGGTGGCTGTATTTTTTCTGCCTATCTATTTGAAAAATAAAATTTACACCATGCCCCAGTTTTTGAGGCAACGCTACAACGACACCGTGAGCATGATCATGGCCATTTTCTGGCTTTCACTTTATGTGGTGGTCAACCTCACTTCGATTTTATTTTTGGGGGCATTGGCTGTGAGCACAATTTCTGGTATTGGCTTCACCACTTGCATGATTGGTCTGGCTGTTTTTGCCATCATCATCACACTCGGTGGCATGAAGGTGATCGGCTATACCGATGTGATACAAGTATTCTTCTTAGTGCTTGGCGGATTGGCCACCACATACCTCGCATTGAACATGGTGTCCGATCAATTTGGTGGCACAGGAGCGCTCAACGGATTGAGCCTGCTGATGGAAAAGTCGAGCGACCATTTTGATATGATCTTCGATCGGTCGAATGAGAATTACATCAGTCTTCCGGGGCTTACCGTGTTGTTTGGCGCCATGTGGGTAGTGAACCTGAATTATTGGGGCTGCAATCAATACATAACCCAGCGCGCATTGGGTGCCGATTTGCAAACTGCACGTACCGGACTTTTGTTCGCAGCTTTTTTAAAAATGCTCATGCCTGTGATCGTTGTGCTTCCGGGCATTGCTGCTTATGTGTTGTGGAAGAATGGAATGTTTCAAACGGAGATGTTGAAAGATGGCGAACTTGTTCAGGACAATGCATATCCTGTTTTATTGAATTTACTTCCTACCGGATTGAAAGGATTGTCGTTTGCTGCATTGACTGCTGCCGTGGTGGCTTCCTTGGCGGGAAAGGCCAACAGTATTTCAACCATTTTCACGTTGGATATTTACAAAGAGCACATCAACAAAAGCGCGAACGAAAAAAGCTTGGTATGGATGGGCCGCGTGGTAGTGGTGGTTGCTATGATCATAGCGGTTATCATCGCACCTTTTCTGGGCATCGATAAAAAAGGAGGCTTTGAATTTATCCAGGAATATACAGGGTTTGTTTCGCCCGGTATCTTCGCCATGTTTATCCTCGGCTTCTTCTGGAAGCGCACTACGGCTGCGGCTGCCATGTTTGCCATCATCGGAGGATTTGCCTGCTCGGTGTTCTTCAAGTTCTTGCCCGATTTTGCAGACGTTTCTTTTCTGAAAGTGATCGGTCATGCAGCACTTAATCCGGCATCGGGCGTTATCGAAATACCATTCCTCGACCGTATGGGTTTTGTGTTTATTATTTGCGTGATCGGCATGGTGGTCATCAGTTTGTCCACGCCTGCCCACAAATTGCCCGCGCATACATTGGAAGTGGATCCGTCCATGTTCCGCACTTCGCAGGGTTTTGCCATCGGGGCGATTATAATTTTAGTAACGTTGACTACACTGTACATTGTGTTCTGGTAAGGATGATTGGATATTGAATTGACAGTTGACAAATATTCAGTTGACAATGTCCGCGACTCGGCCACCCATGTTGTCAATTGTTCATTGTCAATTATCAACTCTACTATAGCATCCAGTACCCAGTGTCCAGTATCCAGTACCCAGTATCCAGTACCCAGTATCCAGCATCTTGAATCAAAATATTAAAACCATAAAATAATGAGACGCATAATTGTAGGTGTTGCCGTAAGTTTGGATGGCTTTATTGAAGGCCCCCAAGGCGAATATGATTGGTGCTTCACCGACCAGGATTATGGTATGAGCGATTTCACCAAACGCATTGATACCATTTTCATGGGAAGAAAATCATTTGAGGCGGCAAAGAAATACGAGGGGGAAAATCCCCGGAAGGGCGTGGCCACTTATGTGTTCTCCAAGACCATGACCGAAACAGGCTCGCCCGATGCCACGGTGGTGAATGGCCACATAGGAAATTTTGTGATGGACTTTAAGCAAACAAAGGGCAAAGACATTTGGCTTTTTGGTGGCGCGCAGTTGCTCACCACATTTGTAAACGAAGGTTGGGTGGATGAATACTGGCTGTCGGTACACCCTGTAATTCTTGGGGCAGGCACACCCTTGTTTCAAAATATCTCCACCCGCAAAAAACTGAAATTGGTGAGCCATAAAGTGTATGACACCGGGTTGGTTTCGCTGAAGTATGTGCCGGGTGGGGAGTAGCCTTCGCCCGCCTTCTTTTCTTCGATAGAAAGCAAACCTTCGCAATGACGCAAGGAAGTAATGGATATACGCTATAAAAATAACTTGGTAGCGGATAATTGAATGTTAGCGGTCATTGTAAAACGACATTCAACTTGACAATATTATACATTACAGACAACAATTTTGTAAACAACTAAAACAAAAACAACTATGGCAAAAACAAATGACATCATTGAAAACCCTGTATATAGGGGACAAACTGCAATTCCTTGTAACTGCAGAGGACTCTAAAGGAGAAATTTTAAAAGTTAAACTTTGGAACAAAATTGGAGCACAGGGACCACCCGAACATATGCATCCCAAACAAACAGAAACCTTTGAAATTATCAGCGGGACAGCTGGGATAAAATTAAATGGCAAGGAACACATTCTTACCGCTGGACAAACCATTACAGTTCCTATGAACGCTCCACACAAGTTCCGCAACGCGGGCGACAACGAACTTGTAATGACAGCAGAATTAAAACCTGCATTGCGAACAGAATATTTTCTGGAGACAATGTATTCTCTTGCAATGAAGGGAAAAGTAAATAAAGACGCTATTCCAAATAATTTTTTACATTTTATGACAATCCTTAATGAGTATTACGGAGAAGGTTTTATTGTTGGACCTCCTGTTCCTGCACAAAAAATATTAGCAAAAGTTGTCGGTGGACTTGGGAAATTGTTAGGACATAAGGGCTTCGTGCCATTCGACAGAAACTGAAACTATTCGGACTTGACAACGAAAGACAAAACAACGAACCGCTAACAGCACCTACCCAAAAGGCGGGGTTTCGTGTTCCAAAGACAGTTTTGTGGTTAATCAAACATTAGTTTTTCAAATCAAGTTTTGTGGTAAAAGTCCCGCCCTTCGGGTAGCTGCAAAACGTTATAGGCAACCTAAATCGCTCTGTTTTGATGATCAGCGATTCGCAGCACAATTTCCATATCTTCGATATCCGGTTTAGCCCTTTAAATGACCAACTACAAAAAATATTTTGTCCGCGTTATTGAAGCCAGGTTCCCTCAGCGGGCGCACACCATTATTGCCAGCACCGATTTGCATTTCAAAATCATTTCTGTTGACACCCGCTTTGCAGCAACTTCCAAAAACCCAATAGACAAGCGACTGGACCTCTGCGCGTATTTTTTGGCCCTCATTAAAGCATTGGATGAGCAAGGTGAAACTTTTGAAACGACAAGGAAAATTTGCCTTGAAATCGTAACAGAATATGTAAGGCCCAAAAACAGAATACAACAACTGCTAAAACGCCTCCCGGCAAAATTGGCAAACACCTGGATCGCCACTATGTTCATAGCATCATTGAACAAGCGGGTAAACAAAAACCCGAACGCGGACGGCTTTATTGCAAATATCATCACCAACAAACATGAAACTTTTGGACTCGGCTACGGCATTGATATTTTGGAATGTGGAATTTGCAAACTTTTCTCTAAACACAAGTATCAGAAATATTCTTCCATACTTTGTGAGGTGGATGAAATTACTTCCTCGTTGGCCGGACTGAAATTGGTAAGAACGGGAACCATTGCATTAGGCGCCAAAAAGTGTGACTTTCGATTTATCAAAGAAAAATGATTGCCGTTATACAACGTGTGTCAGAAGCTTTCGTGGAAATTGGCGGGAGCATTAAATCCCAAATAAAATCGGGCCTGCTGGTTTTGGTAGGAATAGAAGATGCCGATTCACAAGAGGACATTGAGTGGCTGGCCGCAAAAATTGTAAACCTTCGAATTTTTAATGATGCGGATGACGTGATGAATGTGAGTGTAAAAGATGCGGGTGGAGATATTATTTTGGTGAGCCAGTTTACGTTGCAGGCGAGCACTAAAAAAGGCAACCGCCCCAGTTACATCAAAGCTGCAAAGCCGGAAGTTGCCATTCCCATCTATGAAAAATTTATTCAGGCTGTGGCTATTGAACTGGGCAAACCTGTGCAAACCGGAGAGTTTGGTGCCCACATGAAAGTGAGCCTCGTCAACGATGGGCCCGTTACCATTGTGATGGATACGAAAAATAAAATGTGATCTGTCCTATACCTACCTATGAATGTTCGCATAACCTCAAATCGATAGTCACCCATCTCCTCTGCAAGAGGGGGTAGGGCCTGCCTGGCCGGTAGGCAGGGGTGAGGTAAAACTATAATATGGCCAGCCCTACCATAATCATATTGGCGATCATGTAAATGCCTATCACATATTTGGAGCCTTTGTGATTCAACTTCACCGCAGCTTCAT
>JAYVAI010000164.1:0-4536 GCA_043751075.1 Cyclobacteriaceae bacterium
GTGGCAAGAAATAAAATAAAGATGTGTGTGATCGACAATGGCATTGGGGTGAACCCAACCGATAAAGACCATATATTTCACTTGTTCACCCGGGCATCCGACCGCACGGCAACCGGGGGCATAGGATTGTACCTTTCAAAAATGGCGGCCAACAAACTGGGGGGCGAAGTCATTTTGGCCAATACATCCTCAAGCGGTTCAGAGTTTCATCTGATATTGCCCGCGGATATAAATCCGATCATCGAAAAACAAAAGCAAGTGGAAGAGATGAGCAAAAAGGAAAGGGAGATGCGCGAACAAACCTTTGCCAAAGGGAAATAAATCAAAACCCGATAGATTTCAAGAACAAAGCACCGGGCACCCTGCCTGTTATTCCTCATCATTTTAGCATCTTTGTAGCTGCACATTCTCAAGGATTTATTCTATGATAAGCGATAAGAGTTTCAAACGGTACATGGTGACCTCTGCATTGCCGTATGCCAACGGGCCCAAGCACATTGGCCACCTGGCTGGGGCGTACATTCCGGCCGATGTATATGTCCGGTATTTGCGCCTGAGCGACAACGATGTTGTTTTCGTTTGCGGCAGCGATGAGCATGGCACGGCAATACCCAACCAGGCCCTAAAAGAAAATACCTCCTCGCAGGCAATCATAGACAAATACGATGCACTTATCAGGCACAGTTTTGACAAGATCGGCATGTCGTTCGACATCTACCATCGCACCAGCGAGCCCATTCACCATCAAACTTCGCAGGAGATTTTTTTGACCTTGCACAAAAAAGGTTTGCTCACCGAAGAAACATCGGAGCAATACTATGACGATAAAGCCAACGCTTTTTTGGCCGACCGCTACATCATAGGCACCTGCCCAAAATGCGGAAACCCTTCTGCCTATGGCGATCAATGTGAAAAATGCGGCAGTTCGCTTAGCCCCAAGGATCTGATCAACCCACGCTCCACCTTAACGGGCAACGCCCCCATCCTTAAACCAACAAAACATTGGTATCTTCCTTTGCAAAATTATGAGCCTTGGTTGAAGGAATGGATTTTAAATTCGCACCAGCACGATTGGAAAACCAATGTGTTTGGCCAATGTAAATCGTGGATTGATGCCGGCCTGCAACCACGCGCCATGACCCGCGATCTTGACTGGGGGATTAAAGTGCCATTGCCCAACGCAGAAGGCAAAGTGTTGTATGTTTGGTTTGACGCGCCCATCGGATACATTTCTGCAACACGGGCCTTGTTTGATGAAGTGGTGAGCAACCAATACAAATTCGCAACGCCCCAACGCGATTTTAGCAAGGCAAAAAAAGAAGATTGGAAAACCTACTGGCAAGACAAGGACACCAAGCTGGTCCATTTTATCGGTAAGGATAACATCGTGTTCCATTGCATTATCTTTCCCATCATCCTTCACGCCACAGGCGAATACATTGTGCCCGACAATGTGCCCGCCAACGAATTCATGAACCTGGAGGGCGATAAAATGTCAACCAGCCGCGGCTGGTCGATCGAAATGCACGAGTACTTTAATGACTTTCCCGACAAGCCCGATGTATTGCGCTATGCATTGTTGACGAACCTTCCTGAGGCCAAAGACAGCGAGTTTACCTGGAAAGATTTTCAGGCCAAGAACAACAATGAGTTGGTGGCAATTTTTGGAAACTTTGTGAACAGGGCCTTGGTGCTCACTCAGAAATTCTTCGACAACAAGGTGCCTGCTCAGAAAGAACTACAGGAGGTAGATAAAAAAGTATTGGCGGAGTTGAAAATTTTTCCGGATCGCATCGCCACCTCCATAGAAACGTATCGTTTCCGTGAAGCCACAGCAAACCTGATGGATCTTGCCCGTTTGGGAAATAAATATCTTGCAGAGACGGAGCCATGGAAAGTAGCAAAGACCGACATTGGAAGAGTGGGCACCATCCTGAACATATCACTTCAAATTGCAGCTAACCTGTCGGTGATGGCCGAACCATTTTTGCCTTTCTCGGCACTAAAATTAAAAGGGATGTTGAACGTTGGAAAAATTAGCTGGCAAGATGCCGGTGGCGAATTGCTGGCAACCGGTCATGCTCTTGGCGTATCGTCACTATTATTTGAAAAAATTGAAGATGAAGTAATTGAAGCGCAGATCAGGAAATTATTTGATTCAAAAAAGAAAATGGAATTGGCCAACCAGCCGGCAACACCGGCAAAACCCGAAGTAACCTTTGACGACTTTTCAAAAATGGATATCCGCATAGGAAAAGTTGTGAAGGCAGAGCGGGTGGAAAAATCAAAGAAACTTTTAAAACTGCAAGTGGATACGGGTATTGATGTGCGAACGGTAATGAGCGGCATAGCCGAGCATTTTTCGCCTGAGGATGTGATCGGAAAGCAAGTAACCATTTTGGTAAACCTGGCTACGAGAAAAATAATGGGCATAGAATCGCAAGGGATGATTTTGATGGCTGGCAATAAAGATGGTTCATTAAAATTATTGGGCCCTGTGGGGGAAACAGAGCCAGGCTCAACGGTAAGTTGACGGATTAAATTTTATGATAGAGATTACAGGTTGCCCCGCTGGGGCAAATGCCCGAAATGAACTTCATTCTACAAACAGTTTACGCCTCTGGCGTAATATCCCAAACTCTTCAGCCTTGGTTAGTGTCCTCCGCCTTGGTTCGTGTCTCCACGAACCAAGCGAGAAATGTTCTAAAATTGTTTCGTGAGGACACGAACCAAGGCAACCGACAACCCCAGTAACAAGCCGGCACCTCAACACGTTAAACTCCTCTATGCTTTTCAATGACTTTCGGTTTCGTATAGCTTTTCGGGTGGTGCTGCTTGGTGCTACCCTCGCGCTGCTTGTGTATATGTTCAGTAGGCCCAACATGATCTTTGCGGCCGGCCTTACGTTTATCATTATCCTCGGTCAATTGGCCGAACTGTACCGCTTCACCTCGCAAACCAACCGCAAGCTCACGCGCTTTCTGGAATCGGTAAAATATTCCGATTTCATTTCGGGGTTTACCAGCGACAATAAATTGGGGAAAAGTTTTCGCGAATTGAACACCGTATTGAATGAAGTGTTGGAGGCTTTCCGCAAAGCGCGGTCGGAAAAAGAAGAACACTGGCAATACCTTAACACCATTGTGCAACAAGTGCGCACCGGCATCCTTTCGTTCGATGCGGATGGAAGAATCCAGTTGATGAACGCCAACGCAAAACGCTTTGTTGGAGCGGTGAACCTGAAAAATATCCATGAACTGGAAAAACTCAATCCTAAACTTTATCAGGCACTGCAAGAAGTGCTGCCGGGCAAAAGTACGTTGTATAAATCCGGATCAGAATTTTCGCTCACCCTCCAGGCCACCGAATTGCGCATACGTGGCAACACGGTCAAGCTGGTGACCCTGCAAAATATCCAAACAGAATTGCAACGTCAGGAGTTGGAAGCCTGGCAAAATCTTACCCGGGTGCTGCGCCACGAAATCATGAACTCCATCACACCCATCTCGTCATTGACTTCCACCTTGCGGCAAATACTGGAACAGGAACTTGTGAAAAAAGAAAGCATCTATGAACTAAACCCTGAAGGTGCCGAAGATTTGCGCGATGGATTGGAGACCATAGAAAGCCGAAGCAAAGGACTTATCAAATTCATTGACGCCTACCGCGAATATACTTCGGTGCCCCAACCCAAACTAAAATCGGTGCGCGTAAAAGACCTGATCGAAAAGGTATCGCACTTGCTCAAGCTGGAGTTCAAGAAAACAAGTATCGGATTTTCTGTTCAGTGCGATTCGGAATACCTAACCGTGCAGGCCGATGCAGAAATGATCGAGCAGGTGCTCATCAACTTGATCAAAAATGCCATGGAAGCCCTGGAGCATTCCAACCAGGGAAAGATTGAGGTCAGTTGTTCCTACACCGAAAATGCAGTGATCATCAAGGTGATGGACAACGGGCCAGGAATTATACCGGAAGCAATTGAAAGGATTTTTGTTCCGTTCTTCACCACAAAAAAAACAGGATCGGGTATTGGCCTCGCCTTGTCGCGCCAGATTATGCAAATGCACAATGGGTCGCTCACGGTGGTGTCGGAGCCTGATGTAAAGACTACATTCACGCTGCGTTTCTAAATCTTCAGATGCTTCGCCACAAATGGGTGTCGAATTGCCACGATCCACTTCAAACTTCAAAAATCAACATTCCACATTCGTACTTCAAATTTTGACGATGCCTGAATAAGGCCTCTACCTTGGTTCGTGTCCTCACGAACCAAGCGAGAAAGAGTGTTCTAAAATTGTTTTGTGAAGACACGACCCAAGGCATGGGCGGTGCGGGAAAGTACAGGCGGGATGATTGCCGTAGCGGAGCAGAAAGCCCACCGGCTGGAGGAGATCAAGCTTAGCAAAAACCCATTGGTGCTCATTCTTGAATCGGTGGAAAAGCCTGGCAACCTGGGTGCTATTCTGCGAACTGCCGATGCAGCCGGTGTTGATGCGGTGATCATTTGTGATCCTCAAACTGATTTTTATAATC
>JAYVAI010000165.1:0-4532 GCA_043751075.1 Cyclobacteriaceae bacterium
GTGACGGGAGTGATTTGGGCACTGGCTACCGCAGAACTTAAAACAAGGGCTACGATAAAGGCGAATTTTTCAGATGAAATTTTTTGATCTGCTATCATAATCTAAGTCATTGTTAACTACCGCACAACCAATACCGATCCGGTTACGGGCGTTGCCGTTGGGCAGCCCAATACAAAGTAATAGGTTCCCTGTGGCACTTCTTTTCCTTCGTAAGTGCCGTCCCATCCATCGGGGGATTGTGGGTATCCTGTTTTCTCAAATATTTTCCGGCCACGGCCATCAAACACATTCATGGTGCACTCGGCATAATTTTCAACATCAAGAATTTCCCAACGATCATTTTTACCATCTCCATTAGGTGAAAACACCAGGGGGACTTTAAGTTCGATGGCGATAATCGGCCCGCACACGGCTTTTGTTGCCACAGTGATAGTAGCGGTGCCTCCACACCCGGTGGCGTCCTTTGTGTTTACAGAATATTCACCTGGGGCTGTAACATCTATGGATGCTGTGGTTGCCGTGGTGTTCCAAAGAAAAGAACTGAATGTGCCCGCAACAGTTAGCGTTGACTTTTCATCGGGGCAAATTTCCGTGAGCGTGGCGGTAATTGCTGGCGTTGTGCTTTCTGAAATAGTGATTGCTTTGGTGGCAGTGCTGGTGCAGCCCGTAACTCCGCTATAACTTACGGTAAGCTGAGGGTTGAATACTTGGGCTGTTGTGTAAGAGTTTATGGCGGTCGCCAATGCACTTGTTTTGGCGTCTCCAAAAGCCCATGCAAAAACCACCGTTGCTCTGGAGTCAAATGTTGATGTACTGGTAAATGTGATTGGATTATTCTTGCAGCCACTTGCTGGTGCTGTAAACAATGCGGATGGTGCGGTAAAAATAGTTACTGTTAGTGCAGCTGTTTCCTGAGAACAACCCAGTGCTGTATTCGTGACACGTACTTTGTAAGCACCTTCTTGCGTGGCGGTCAATGTGGCCAAGGTTTGGCCCGCCACATTTACATTGTCTTTGATCCATTGAAATGTATAGCCTGGTTCCTGGTTCACCGAAAGGGTTACCGTTTGCCCCTGGCATACTGCGTTGGTGGCAGTGTTGCTTGAAACAGAAAAGCTTCCAAAGGAAACAATGTCAGCAGTTTTAGTAACGGTATTGCTGGAGCAATCGCCCACTTTCAACGTAAGTGAATAAATGCCGGCCTGTAGATTAGTGGCTGTTGGGATGGTAATATTTTGTGCTGTTGATGTAAAATTATTGGGCCCTGTCCATTTGTATGTTGCACCACTCACCGTAGGCGTGGAAAGAGTAAGAACGGCCCCCGCGCAAATAGGTGAATTGGATGTGATGATTGGGTCAGCGGGCAAGGCACCCGCACCAGATGTAATGACTATTGGCGCGGACGTTACGGAGCATGTGCCGCCTTCTCCCACAGCCGTTACCGTGTAAGTGGCTGCGGCAGTAACATCGGCAAAAGGATCGGCACTATTTTTTATGGAACCGGCCCCATTGTTCCAATCGAATGTTACCCCTGGAATGGGAATGCTTTTTAACCGGATGGTTTGGGCTGGACAAATTGTGAGCGGAGGCACATTGAGGATTTGCGGCTTATGGCAATTTTTGTTCCTCAAGATATCAACTGTGAAGGTGGAGGGGCTAGTGAAAGAAGTGAATGCAATGTCGGGCTTGGCATCACCATCAAGATCGCCTGCTTTAACAAACCAATTTGTTTTAGTACTGTTGACGATCACTTTGGTAAACCCAACTGCGGCCGTGTTTCCATTATGGATAAAAACATTGAGCTTATTGGTTCCCCGGCACGGGACAATATAATCGGGGAAACCGTCACCATTCAAGTCGCTCACATCAATGCCAAATGGCTGGGTGTCGGTGACCATTGCGATGGCTGCTGCGAATGCAAAAACGGTGGAGCTCCGGTTCAACAAAACGCTTGCCTGTGCTGAGAAAACACTGGTGGCCACAATATCTAATTTGCCATCCTTGTCGAAGTCGGCAGTTGCCAAATCGTTGAATTGTCCTGCAATTCCAATCTTGGTTACTGCAGAAAATATGAAAGAAGAAAGTGTACTTGTGTTTTTAAGAATAAAGATATCCTGCTTTTGGTTTTGCGTTGCGATAATGTCCATTTTACCATCACCGTCCATATCCTGAATTTCTATGGCCAGGGTTTCTGCAGCACCGGTAACGGGGACTTTTATTGGCGTTGCATTAATAGCGAGCGTGCCACCGGCACTTTCATTTTTAAAAATGTATAGATCATTGGTTGCCGAGTTGGCCACCACAATTTCAGGTTTTCCATCTCCGTTCAGATCGTGAATTGCTACTTGGCGAGCAAAATGCGTTGGCTCCAACGCCAATAAAATTGGGGCGGCAAAATTAGGGCTGCCCACAGTGCTTGTGTTAGCAAGAACAAACACGCTGTTGGCGGTTGCTCCACTCCGCGATGCAACTATTTCAGGTTTTCCGTCACCATTTAGATCTGCTGCTGCGATGTGGCCTGTGGGTGCATTGATGTTTAACGCTGGTATGTTTGAGGCCGCAAAAGCAATATTGCTCACCGTGCTTTGGTTCATTAGCAGCGTGAGTAGTGTTGCCGTATTTTCAAACTGTGTTCCGATAAGGTCGGGCTTGCCATCGCCATCAATGTCAGCCGAAACAATATCAAACACTGCTTTGGCACTTGTTATACTCAAAGGGGCAGCCAGGTTTGCTACTTCAAATCCTTCACCACTAAAAGAGGGCATAAACTTTACTTTCGATTGCGCTATTAATCGGGTCGAAAGGTTTATCACTGTTACGTTGCTCAACCGCGCCTGTGCAGGCACCTCCACTTCAATGGAGAATTCTGTGGATGAAATAATTGTGCCTTTCACCTGATCAAACCAAACCAGAAGTTGGGCGGGGTTTGTGCCAAAGCCACTTCCGGTTACAATGATTTTGTTTTTAGGAAAAGTATTGGCCAACTCAATTTTCGTAATGGTTGGAATTTGGGAAAAGGAAGGATGGGATTGCAGCAAACCTACCATTGCCAGCAAAATGAAAATCAATTTTTTCATAGTCTTATTTTTTTACTGTCAATAGCCACGCACTTTGCAGCAGCTTGAAATTTCTAAATTCATCCCTGGCCTGCCGGGTCACTTCCAGGTCATTGTTTTTGAAAATGAAAACATACCAAAGGTTTTTCACCGACAGGTGACCATAATCGCCTCCAAACCCTAATTTATCAAGCCCGGCTGCATATTTTTTGGCATTGGCGTCTGAACTAAAAGCACCCACGATCACATAGTTGCCAAGGTCCAATTCTTCCGCGTGATTACCTTGAACATGAATCTCATGGCGCTCGTTGGCGGCAGGAAGCAGCGAGTCGGGGTGATGGTCAACCAAATCTATAATTGGGTTATGGGCATGATCATCTAGCAGCTTTTGAGAGGCTTTTTCTTCTTCGGCATGTAGTTGTGCAAGGGCTGCTGCTTTTTTCGCTTCATCTTCAATGTCGTGCACTTTTTTCATCTCTGCTTCTTTGGTAAGCAATGCATCATGAGCTTTTTGCGCCTCGGCTTCCTGTATCTTTTTAGCTACGGCAACATCTTGTGCCTTCTTTGCATCGGCTGCTTCCTGGTTCTTTTTAGCTACGGCTGCATCTTGAGATTTCTTTCCATCTGCTGCTTCCTGATTTCTTTTAGCTATGGCAGCATCTTGTGCTTTTTTTGCATCTATGGCTTCTTGCTTCCGCCTGGCAATTGCTGCATCCACATCTCCCTGCGATTTTTTCTGATCCCCTTGTTTCTTTGCCAGCTCAAGTTGCTTTTTCTGCGCTGCCTCTTGCTCTTTTCTCTTCTCGGCCAATTTCTCCTTGGCGGTCAGTTTTTTTATTTCCGTATCAACAAATGAATAAGAAGGTATATGGGTAGCGGTCTTGCTTTTGCTATTGCTTTTTTGGTTCGCGTTTGAGGTGCCCGCCAGAAAACTCAACTGGATTTCAAAGGTTGGAAAATTAAGTTCGTTTATGCCTGTGTTCTTCAATGAGTAAGAACCTCCCAAAGCCAATGACTTGTTTAGCTTGATGCCCCCAAATGCCGAGATGCCAAACTCTTGTTTTAGAGATCCGCCAATCCATATCACATGGTTGAGGTGCAACACCCCCGCTACTTCATATTGAGAAGGCAATCCGGTATTGCTTCTATAAACGAAATACGGCTCGAACACATGTTTATTATCGGCAAAGTAAAACCGGTTACTGGCGTGAATCACCAATGCCTCAAAGGCTCTCACTTCGGTAATACTAAATGCGTCTTTGCTCACATAAGCAGGGGCAAACAGATTGGGCATGGCCACTCCAATATGAAATGTTTTCACGTGCAGCGAGATGCCTGCATTTCCTATTATAGATGTGTTTTTGTTTAATACATTGGTCAATGCCTGGTCGGACAAAACCGCTTCACTGATTTTAAGCAAGTCAACGGTATTGAATGAGCCTCCTGCCGACAAACCAAACCTAAGGTAGTTGGATT
>JAYVAI010000166.1:0-12356 GCA_043751075.1 Cyclobacteriaceae bacterium
GTGAGCATTGAGGTATTTGATGGGGGCGGGGGCATTAAAGAATTAAATATTTATCATAACGACAAGCTTATCATCAGCGACACCACCATCGTTACCAAGGGAGAGGGGGACAAAGTGGTGCGGGCCTATACGCTGGAAATGACAAACGACATTAACGAATTTAGTGTAAAGGTGCTTAACCACTACAAGGTTGAGTCGCGTGCCGATGTTTTCAAACTTCAATATGAAGGCGAGATCATAGCCACTTCTTCCTTGTATGTATTGTCGGTGGGCATCAACAAGTATCAAAACACAGCCTATGAACTGAACTATGCGCTGGCCGATGCGAAGGCGTTTACCGAAAAAATTGTAGAGCAGAACAAAGGTATTTTTAAGGCGATCCATAAAACGGAGATATACGATACCGAGGCAACACGGGGGAATATTTTAAAAGGATTTAAAAACATTATAGCCAAGGCCAAAGCCGATGATGTGTTTGTGTTTTACTACGCTGGCCACGGAACCGTTGATGAACAAAATGGAGGTGCCTTCTACTTAGTGCCTACCGATGTTACCAAACTTTATGGCGACCCTGACCAATTGGTGAAAAAGTGCATCTCGGATGAGGAGTTAAGAAAAAATCTCACACTCGTAAAAGCTCAAAAGCAAATTGTGCTCATGGATGCCTGTCACTCGGGTGCGGCCGTTGCCAACATGAAAGTGCGTGCTGCCGGTTCCGATGAAAAAGCAATCATAACATTGGCCCGAAGTTCTGGGGTTGTTATATTGGCTTCCAGTGGCACAAAACAATTTGCCACCGAGTTTGAAATACTTCGTCATGGCACCTTTACATACGCGTTGTTAGAGGCCCTTGATGGAAAAGCCGATAGAGGCGATGGGCAAGTTACCATCAATGAAATAAAACTGTACATGGATGAGCGCGTGCCTGAACTAACGCAACAGTATGGTGGAAGCGCACAATATCCAACCGGATATATAACGGGAAATGATTTTCCGATTTCCGTGCCACGTAAGCAATAGATAAAAGGAGGTCTTAAATTGGTTCACAGGCAAACGAGACCCTGCCTACCGGACAGGCAGGCCGGAATCCCGGTAAGGTTTGCGCCAATCTTTTTATCGGGATCGCGGGTCGAGTAGAACATTTCCAATAGTGATAAAGGTTGAGCACCCTCGCCCGCGATGACATTTTCATTAATTGGAAGTAACTCGACAAAGTAGGATTACCCACCTAAAGGGACTTGGCAAAATTTGTACTACACGCGCCTTCGCAGGCAGGCACTCTATCCGTCATGAGTCACAACTGCATTACTCTCAAATCACCTTCCCCTTCCACCTCCCCGACTTCATATACCAGAATGCCATCGAGAACATGCTCATCCAATACACCAACTCGCTGCCCCAACCCCAACCGATGGAAAGGTTCCACCGCTCCAGCACAAGATAGACGTACAGGCAGTAAATCAAAATCGTGATCAGTTCAATCAACAGGTTCACGCGCGTGTTGCCGGTGCCCGTTACGGCATTGAGCCAGATCGTTGCCACCGACATCATCAACAGCGCCACCGACACAATGCGAACAATGGGCACCGCCTCGGCAATAAACTCAGGGCCTTGACTATAGAATGACAAGAAAAATCCGGGCATGGCATTTAAAATCACAAACGTGAAGATGGATATGCCCAAGCTCAACGTTACCACGCGTTTGATCAACGGCATTACTTCTTCTGGCTTGCCCTGACCGATCACGTTGCTCACCATCGTGTTGGTGGTGGAGGCAAACGCCCAGCAAAATATTCCGAAAAGCCCAAAAATATTTCGCATGGTGTTGGAGATGGCCAATGCTCGGGCACCGTGATGTTCGATAAGGATGTAAAAATATTCCCAACTGATAATACTGATCGCAAACTGCACGATCAAGGGTGCCGACATGAGGAGTATCAACTTCACTATCGAAAAATCAATTTTCGTTTGTTCAAAAAATGCAAATGACTTGTGTATCCCTTTATAATGGATCACCGCATAAATTACAATCAGGCCCGATGCCTCCGCCACAATAGACGCATAGGCTGCACCGTTGAATCCTATTGCCGAAAAGCCAAAGTGACCGTATATCAATGTGTAATCCAAAAAAATATTCACTACTGCTTCGGCCAGCGTGCCCCATACCAAAAATCTTGTTTGGTTGGTGCCCACGAGTAGCGCATTGCGCATCACAAACAAATAAAGAAATGGAAGGCCCCAAATACGGATCAACAAAAAGTCAATGACTTGATTTGCGATGACAGCATCATGAACAAAGGTGCGCATAACCCACGGAGCCATTAAATACGTAACACCAATGCCCAATGCCGCAATGCCTAAAGCAACCCACACACCATTGAAAAACAGCTTGCCAATTTCCTTGGGCAGATTTTGTCCGGCCCTGCGCGCAACCAAAGCCTGCAAACCATTATTGAGGCCGTGGCCGATCACGGCAAAAATGAGATAGTAAACCCCGGTGATGCCCGCACTGGCAAGTTCGCGCTCGCCCAGGGCACCAAGAAAAATATTATTGGTTATGAAATTGATCTGCGGCACCAGCATGGAGAGCGAGATGGGCAGGGCCATAAACAGGATTTGTTTGTAACCGGTGGTTATGCGAAGGTCGGAGTTCATGCCTAAAGGAAATCAAAGAATATTTTATGCAAGGTATGAGGTGAACACCTAACTTGGTGAAGCCAGAAACCAAAAGGTAGAAACTGACCCACCTTGAAAAATAAAATTTGAATATCGAATGATGAATAATCCTACTTTGTCATGTTACTTCCAATTAATGAAAATGTCATCGCGGGCGAGGGTGCTCAACCTTTATCATTATTGAAAATAGTCCACTCGACCCGCGATCTCGATAAAAAAAGATTGGCACAAACCTTACCGGGATTCCGGGTCTCGTTTGCCAGTGAACCAATTTAAAAAAATTCTCCCCTCGCCCGGAATGACACTTTAATGAAAATGTCATCCCTTCGCTAAGGCGAAAAAGAGAGAGGTGACTTTCGTTCAGGACTTTGATTATCAGTTTTGATCTTGTCATAAATTTAGAACTTGACAAAGTAGGATTAACGAAGTTGGAATGATGAAGTTGGAGAATCATTTATATTCCTAAATCTTTTGAAGATCGCTCTACGCTTTGCTTGTCCAGATCAAATAACCCCCTGCGCCTGCATGGCCTTAGCCACTTTCAAAAATCCTGCAATGTTGGCACCGGCCAAGTAGTTGCCGGCTTTTCCATATTCCTTGGCTGCTACCAAACAAGTTTGATGGATGTTCTTCATGATGCCGAGAAGTTTTGTGTCCACTTCTTCGCTTGTCCAGTTGGTGCCCATGTAATTTTGAGTCATCTCCAAACCCGATGTGGCCACACCACCGGCATTGCTTGCTTTGCCGGGCGCGTACATCACGCCACTGTCGATCAACAAATTTATTGCCTCAATAGTGGTTGGCATGTTGGCTCCTTCGCCCAATAATTTTATTCCATTCTTCACTAAGTTTTTTGCATCCTTCTGGTTGATCTCGTTTTGCGTGGCGCATGGAAAAGCACAGTCGGCTTTGATATTCCAAAGTGGATTTTCATTGGGCGCAACATCGAGTGAATGATACACACACTTGTACTTGTCGGCATATTCTTTTATGCGGCCCCTGCGGTTGTTCTTCAAGTCTTTCAAAAATTCAAGTCTCTCCTGCGTGAATCCAGCTTCATCGTGAATAAATCCATTCGAATCGGATGCGGTTACCGCTTTCCCGCCAAGGTGAATGATTTTCTCTATCGCATATTGTGCCACATTGCCCGACCCCGAAACCAAACAGGTTTTTCCTTTAATGGAATCTTTCTTCTCCTGCAACATGTTTTCGGCAAAATATATCAAGCCATAGCCCGTTGCTTCCTTGCGTATCAAACTTCCGCCCCAGCCAATGCCTTTGCCGGTGAGCACGCCCGTAAATTCGTTTTTGATTTTCTTGTATGCGCCAAACAAGTAGCCTATCTCACGGCCGCCCACACCAATGTCGCCCGCGGGCACATCCAACCGGTGGCCTATGTGCCGCGCCAGTTCGCTCATGAATGCCTGGCAGAATTTCATCACCTCGTTATCCGATTTTCCTTTCGGATCAAAATCACTTCCGCCTTTTCCTCCTCCCATCGGTATCCCCGTAAGGGCATTTTTAAAAATCTGTTCGAAGGCCAAAAATTTTAACACACTTGGCGTAACGGACGGATGAAAACGCAGCCCGCCTTTGTAGGGACCTATGGCACTGTTCATCTGCACACGGTAGCCGCGGTTTATCTGCACATTGTTTTTATCATCAAGCCAGGTAACCCGAAATGAAATCATACGCTCAGGTTCCAGCATGCGCTCGAGCAAACGCAAACGAACAAATTCAGGGTTGCGCTCCAGCGCGGGCCACACGGAGATGATCACCTCTTCGGCAGCCTGAATAAACTCAGGTTCGTTGGGGTTACGTTGCTTTACGAGGGCGAGAATGTCTTGATGGTTCATAGTAGTTGGGGTTTTGTCGGATACAATTTACAGAAGTTAATCGCAAACGATTTAACATCGCTAAAAAGTGGCGCATGACAAATTGCAAAGACCAGCGAAATAAACAGGGCACGTTTCCATTCAATTTTTAGTTGTTTTGTTCATGTTTGGTTTCAATTGCTGATTTGGCACTTTTTTGTCTTGACACAAAAAAGTACCCACGCCAAAGGCATCCCATTGGGGAAAAAAGTCAAGACAAAAAGATGCTTCCTCCCGCATCCCATCGCACCCCCGCCTTTTTGTCGGGCCAGCGCACTTGAGTTTCAAGATAAATATTCTCTACGGGATTTGGTTTCTGCTGATAGGCTATTGCTTTTTGTTTTTAATTTGGTGCAATTTGTCATACACCCGAGAAAAAGTATTCGCTGCCCTAACCAAAAAACCTGATTAACTTGGCCACTCTTAAAACAGGAATCTACATGAACACAAAAAAAATCGCCATCATTGGCGGAGGAAATTTAGGAGCCGCCATTGCCGAAGGGTTGTTGAAGAGTGCGTTTGCAACGCCTGAACAAATAACCGTGACCAGAAGAAATCTTTCACGGTTGCAATCCTTGAAAGACCAAGGCGTGACCATCACCAACAACAATCAGGCGGCTATTGAAAGCAGTGACGTGATCATAGTGGCCTTGAAACCTTACAACGTGATAGAGGTGTTGGAGGGATTGAAAAAATCGTTCGATGCCAAAAAGCATATTGTGATCAGTGTTGTCACCGGAGTTTATTTGAAAGACTTGACCGCCATCATCGATCATGGAGTTCCGATTTTCCGCGCCATGCCAAACACAGCCATCGCCATACAAGAATCGGTAACTTGCCTATGCCAAAGCAACGCCACAGATTCACAGATTGGTTACGTAACGGATTTGTTCAATCAATTAGGCCTGACCATTTCCATTGACGAAAAACTGATGGATGCGGCCACGGTATTAGGCGCTTGCGGCATTGCTTATGCGCTGCGGTTTATTCGTGCTAGCACACAAGGCGGAATTGAAATTGGCTTTGATGCGAAAACGGCAAACCTGATTGCTGCCCAAACGGTGAAAGGTGCTGCCGAACTTTTGTTAAAGGGCAACCGCCATCCCGAAGAAGAAATTGATAAAGTGACCACGCCCAAAGGTTGCACCATTGTAGGGTTGAATGAAATGGAGCACCGGGGATTTAGCTCTTCGCTGATCAGGGGTATTGGGGCTTCTTATAGTAAGATTATTTCGTGAGGGCCGCTGACCTTAATGACCTCCCACTTTTTTCAATGCTTCAAGGAAATGTTTTCACATTGAGAATTTCATGCGCGGTTATTAAATCAAAGTTATCGGCAATCAACCTTTCAACTTCAGTTTTGTAATTGGGATTCTCTTTCCAAAACTTAGTATCACTTTTAACCACAGCCTGAAGCAAATCACCTTCATATAAATCACCTTCGGCCAGAATGTTTTCCCTCAACTTCTCGATGGCCAAAGGAACAAGATAGGCCAGACCAAAACTCTGACCAATCATTATCGCAAATCTTTTACGGTGAATTCATTCAACGGAATTTTTCGCAGTTGACTTGTTCTTCTTGCCAAATGACTATTGAAGTCAATTTCAGGCCAGACTTCCTTTTCGAGACTCTCTAAACTTTTGTATCTCCAATTCTTTTCAAAATTTCATGTTGGCAAAATTTTTAATGATAGGCTTGTCAATCCACCTCTTGAAACCTCTCGTCCCCACACATCCGCACAATCTTAGGCATAAAACTTCCCAGCACTTCCACCAAATCTTTTTGCGCGGCCATCACTTGATGGATGTCTTTGTAGGCCATAGGTGCTTCATCTAAACCAGAGCCGATCAATTCTACTCCTGCTTGTTTCAAAAACTTTTTTACGTGGCCGGGCAAAATAGTTTGCTTCGCTTTGGTGCGCGACATGAGGCGGCCCGCCCCGTGCGAGGCGGAATTGATGGATGCACTCAGCCCTTTGCCACGCACAATAAAACCAGGTGTGGCCATAGAGCCTGGGATAATGCCGAGCGCACCTTTGCCCGCAGGGGTTGCGCCTTTGCGGTGAACAATCACTTCGTTGCCCTGCGCATCTTTTTCTTTCCACGCAAAGTTGTGGTGGTTTTCTATCATGGCGAGCGGAGTTTCGCGGAGGCCAAAGGCCATGCGCTCGTGTATTTGGTGATGGCAAGCCGATGCGTAATCGCCAGCCAAGTTCATGGCGAGCCAATATTCTTGTCCGGCTTCGGTATCGAGATCGAGCCATGCCAGGTGCTTGGCTTCTTGCGGAAGTTTGCACACATCCATCGCCACTTTGGTATAATGGCCTGCGATGTTGGCGCCCATTCCACGCGATCCGGAATGTGAAAGCACGGCCACGTATTGGCCAGGCGCCAAGTTGTATTCATTTATGTGCGACAAGATTTGCACGGTGCCAAACTCAACAAAATGATTTCCACCACCGGAAGAACCGATCTGCCTGCTGGCCCGGTCTTTCATCTCGCGCACGATTTTGATTTCGGAAAATTCTTTCCGTTCAAAAATTGCATGATCCTTGGGCCGCTTGAAAGTCGCTTGGCCAAACATGGTGTTGGCTATCAACATTTTTTTGAGGTCTTCCGTTTTGTCGGATAACATGGAGACGGGCAGATCATAAATAGTCATGCACATGCGGCATCCAATGTCCACACCCACACCGAATGGGATCACGGCATTGCGCACAGCCAGCACTCCGCCAATCGGTAGGCCATAGCCTTGATGGGCATCGGGCATGAGCGCACCGCCCACCGCGATGGGCAACTTCATGGCGGTTTGCATTTGCTTGAGCGCACCTTCTTCAATGGCCTCGGCACCATAGATGGCGTAGGGCAAGGGTTCGGATTTCAAATCAATGATGTCGGTGGTGGGCTTGGTAAGCGCTTGCACGAGCGGCAACAAGATGGGATCATTCTGAAACATCAATGGGTCTTGGACAACCTTTGCCATCAAGTTCAAACTTTCATCCATGGACAGGTGCGCCAAATCTTTTTCAAGAATAGACCACGCCATGCCGAGGGCTTTGTTTTCAGTAAAGCCGATGGTTTTTAATTGGGTGCCGGTTAGTTTCATTTATAAATTTTTTTAAAAGTCAAAGTTAATCCCTTAATCACTTATTACCGGTGGTCCGTATCCCCACAGACCACCACCATACGGGTTTCGGTCTGTGAGGACACAGCCCGAGGAGGTTGTGCTGGTTTTTATTAGGATTGTAGATTTGTAATTTCTTCACTTTCATTTTTATAAGATTATATGTTTCTATCTTTAAGTCAATCGTAGATAATTTTTTAATCCCTTTTAATATGGTCAATGAAGATGATTTAAAATTTAAATTCCTTGAAAGGGAGAATATCCAGGTATTGGAAGTGCCCCAAATAAAATTGAGTATGCAACTGAATTAGCCAAGGCGAATACAAAGAACCACATTAAATGGGCAAATCGATACTTTAGAATTCAGCAAATTTTCCTTTATAGTGGTGCTGTATTATTTATTGTTTGGCATATAATTGAGATGTACTCTATTACAGTTAAATCATGCTAATTTAGTTTTACGGGTGCGTACAACGTACAACTGATTTTGCTGACAATTACTTTAATTTCTTTTTTGGTTTTGTGGGTGGCAAAAAGTTTTCGCCTGTTACTACTTTCTTGCCTGTCTTTTGCTCTAAGGCCAAGCGTGCGTCTTTGGCAATTTTACCGCCCTTTTTTCCGGCCACTGCATTTTGATAAAGTCCTTTTGCTTCTTCGGTTTCTGCAATCTGACGGGTTGAAAGTTCTGCCAGTGCTGTAAAAATCAACTCTGCTTCGCTCATGTGGTCACGTAGATTTTGAGACTTCAGCTTCTTTATTTTTTTGTGACCTTTAACAGTAAGTCCCGACCATTCCTGATGAATAATATTGGTAAGCATAGCGAACTCATCACTTTTTTCAACACCGCTTTCCTTCCAATAGTCCGTAAGTTTATTACGGGTTTCTTGCCCAGTCATTCGTTGCTGAATCCACTTCTCGCTTCTGCCCAGCTTTTGCCAGTTTTCACGCGCCCGTTCTAAACTTTCTTCGGGGTTCGCAATTTCTCGCATTCGTTCATAGCCTACTTTGGCCAACCATTGTTTAAAAGGCTCGGCTTTGGGCGAGGGTATTGCTTGAATTATGCGCAAAAGTGTCTGGGCATCAGCAACATCAGTAAGGTATTTTTTACCGTCTGCGGCTTCCATTTTCAGTTGTCCCAGATTTTGGGACAACTCATCAAAGCCCTCTAAAAGTAGCTTTTTCTTTAGGGCATTCCAGTATTTACGGGGCCGGGGGCTGTCCGTTAAAATTTCTATCACATCGATAATAGAGAAATACCATTTATCTTCTTTCTCGTTCCATTCCGAGCGGACTTTTTTGCTCTCAAATAATTTTATGTTGCTCATATAGGTATTTAAATTTCTGAATAAATCGGATAGATGGTTCTAAATCGTCCTTGAGGACTGAAATGAATTCCTACGGGTACACCCGAATGAGTTCTTGACTTATAATGAGTGATTGAGCCATTGATACTAACCTTATTTTGTAGAGCGTGGTAGCATTCAAAATAAAACTGTTGAACAGACCAATGAGTTGGAAACATTGTTGATGGTTCTTTTTTTGGAATAACTCGTCCATTGCTTTTTTCGACTTTAAATGTTGCTTTGTACACTCCATTTCTATCAGGCGACTTTATTACATTGAAATCTTTGATAAAGGAGGGAATTGGTAATTCCACATGATGTATGCCTGTGAAATGTTTTCGTTCTCGACTTCCAGAAATAGAGTGCATAAGAAGTAGAGCATTCATGCTATTGGCATCACCTTCATTCGTGGTCAAGACAAAATCCTTGGCGTTAATAATATTCTCCAGCCTCGTTATTGTGACTGACCATTGGTAATTGCTTTTCTTAAATTCAAGAAATTCATCATCAAAATTTGTAAGGTCTTCCAGAGTTTGATAATATGGTTTACCTAAAGGTATTTTGTCCAAAGAAGCTTTGATTATGCGTGGTCCGGCTGAAAGTGAATCTCCACTACGAAAAACGTTGTCATTGATAAATTTGTAAACCTCTTTTGCTTCTGTCTCTACAAAAACAAATTCAAGAGGGGAAAGAGAATTTTTGTGCAGCGTTATGAATATCTCTTTTATTAGGTTTCCGCCATTAACGCCAGCCGCTTTAACAACCTTGGTAATTCGAAATGCCACACCATGCTTCCCTCGTTCAACACGAATGCACTGTGAAATATCTATAGAATACTTTTGACCAATTGCATTAAGGTCATGCACGACTCCATTATATGATTTGACGAACGTAGATGGTTCTGATAGACCTACTAATAAGTTTTTTTGTGTTTTTAAGTTAAATAGCTCCATAGCAACCATTCAAAAAAATTAGTTATTCCTCTGCTGCCATTGATAAACTTTCACTTGCCATTGCATAGGGAGCCACTTGCTTCACACCCCAAACCTCATTAATCTTATCTTTTATCTTCTGCTCAAAAAGTGCAATCAGTTTTTTGTTGGCTGCCACCAATTTCATTTCTTCTTCTATGGCTTTTACAATGAACTGTTGTTCTTCGATTGGAGGAAGGGGTACTTTTATTGACGAAAAATATTCATATGTAATCCTTGGTAATGAGGCACCTTGAATACCATTTACCGCTTCATTATTAAATTTTTGAGATAGTAAATACTTGCTATAAAATTCAGGTAATGCTATTTCCTTATTAAAATTCAATGCTAAAAAGTCAGTGGAGCAAATGCCACTCCTATCAGCTAACCATACTTTATTTAGATTAGGACGAAGTTTTCCGTATAATACTATTCTTTCCTTGAAGACTAATTTTGTGCTTTTTATTTCATTGAACTGACTTTCAATATTCCCAGCTAAATGTCCTGTTCCTTGTTCAATATTTTCGAGGCCGATGTAAGTAACTGAGCCTTTTTGATTTTTAGGTTCAATATTTTCTCCAAATTTTCCAGCTATTTCCGCCAACTCAACCATTTCCCACTCCGCTTTGATGGCGATGGTTGGTTTGTAGTTGTTTACAACTTGTTTAGCACCATCAATTATTTTTTGGTAGCCTTCAATCTCGTTTACTATTTGTTGTTGGATTTCGATTGGAGGGAGGGGAATTTCAAAAGCGTTTAAACTTTCAAATGTTAAATTTGAAATGTTCATAGTTGTATTTGCGTTTAACTCATAATATTTTTTTTCTTGCTCAGTCTTTAAGCAATGTAAAAGATACAACGGCAAAATCGTTTCATTTTTTGGCCTCACCAAAGTCATAAAAGCTCCAAATGAAGTTTGGTGCTTTAGTTGAGTTACAAATGTTGTTCTTCCTAATAAGTTCAAACTATTTGCTGTAGAGATAAGAACATCGCCCTCCAAAAGGTGTTTTCTCTCATCTTTCACAAAGCGTTTTGGAATATTATATAAATCTTTTTCTATAATTCCGAATTCTTGGCAAGCCTTAGTTGTAGCGACTTTTATAGTATGTTCATTTTCAGATGCAAGTTGATCATTCTTACCAAATGTTATACCTCTAATAACATCGCAGACTTCTGACAGCTTTACTAATTCAAATTCAGTTTGTGCTTTCTGTGTTTCAAAATATCTCTCCGCACTCAACACAATATCCTTATTCCCTAAAACAGTTTCTCTCTCGACCAACGTTGCCAAACTAGGCAATTCATCAAACGCCTTACCATTGCTCAAGCACGTTTTAAATATTTCTAAAGTTTTAAGAGCCAATGGCAAATCATTCTTATCATGCTCTCTTCGTTGTGCACCTAAATCAAAACCATCGTTATCAATTTTCAGAAACAATATGTGCTTACTCTTTTTAGCCAATTGTTTGTCCAGCAAGAGCACACTGGTTTTAACACCACTGTATGGTTGAAAAACTCCGGCTGGCAAACTGATCACGGCAATCAAACTATCGAGTACCAAAAGTTTTCGTAATTGTTTGTATGCAGTTTGTGTGGTGGCAACAATTCCGTTAGGTACAATAATACCTGCGCGGCCATTGCTGTTCAGGTGTTCGCCAATGTAATCGGTAAACAATACCTCGGCTTTGTTGGCTTGCACGCCAAACTTTTTGTGTGGCCGTATGCCGCCCTTTGGTGTCATAAAGGGCGGGTTGGCCAATATCACATCAAAGGTTTCGCTCCATCGGTCTTCGCTGCTCAGTGTATCGTACTCGTGTATTTGTGGTGTGGCAAAACCATGCAAATACATATTGGCCAAACTTAAGCGCACCATATCGGGGCTTATGTCGTAGCCAACAAAATTCACTGCTAATTTTTTCCGTTGATCTGGCGTGAGCTTATCTCCTTGTCGCTTTTCTGTGTTCTGTTTTAAAATATGTTTATATGCACTCAACAAGAATCCTGCTGTTCCACAAGCAGGATCAAGTACAGTTTCATTCTTTTGAGGGTTTACGCAAGCAGTTACAAAATCAATGATGTGACGCGGTGTACGGAACTGTCCGGCATCCCCCTGGCTTCCCATCACACTGAGCAAATATTCAAAAGCATCACCCAGCTTTTCACTGTGGCTGTATTCAAATTCGTTAATGTATTTTAGAAATAACTTTAAGGTACTTGGGTCGCGGTAAGGCAGGTAAGCATTCTTAAAAATATTTCTGAACAGTTCGGGGATGTTCGGATTAGTTTGCAGTTTATCCAATGCCTCGCTGTATAGTTCGAGCATTTCCTTACCACCTAATTTCGGATCAAACAATTTCCTCCATCCGTA
>JAYVAI010000167.1:0-4503 GCA_043751075.1 Cyclobacteriaceae bacterium
TGCCCTTTCCAAATGGCTCTCATAAAGATTAAGGAGTTAGTTTAAAAAATTAGATACAGGCCGCTAAAGTATTGATTATGAACAATCTTTCAAAATTAAGTGGAGTAATTACCAAGAGCTTGCCAAAGGGTGGGTACAAATTGTACCCACCCTTTGGGTAGAAACCTCAGGTGTTGTTTTGGTCTTAACGGACAGCAAAGACCAGCATCGTTCCAAACCGTTCTTATCTGTTTGCTTTCAAATAATTTAATGTTGCTCATCTGTGCTTTTCTGAATACTTAAAAATACTCTTTTCCACTATTCCCTGGCCGCAGCCTCATCCATCATAATGTACCCCTGAGATATCATTTGCACAATGCTCACCGGTATTTCTTCACTCGGTTTCACGCTCAACCCTTTTGCCATGATGGCCGTCTTCTCTACGCCACTGGCCATCACGATGGGCAATTTTGCTTCGCGCAAATGTTTTAGCCCTAGCGTAATCCCCCGCGACAACACCGTTGCTTTTTGAAAATATTTTTGTCCCACCAGCTTGGTTTCTTCTGCGAGCGGCCCTGTGTGCGCATACGAATCAAAAGAAGTGCCTGGCTCGTTCATGCCTATGTGCCCGTTTGTGCCCACGCCCACTAGCATAATATCCAAGCCTCCGCGAAGCTCAATGAATGAGTTGACCCTTTTGCACTCCTGGTCGAGGTCAGGAACTTGCACATCGAAAAATTCAACTTGGTGCGGTTGAATGTGCAGCGGTTCGAAGCAATCTTTTTTTAGCATGGTAAGGCAAGAGCCAGTATCGTTGGGGTCAATCCCAATCCACTCATCAAGGCTAAGGAAAGTGCAACCGCTTATATCCAGCTTATTGTCTTTTATTTCCTTTTCCAATTCTTGAAATACTCCAATGGGTGTATGGCCCGATGCGAGGCAGATCAATGGATTTTTCTTTGACTTGATATAGTCCACCAATAACTGCGCAGTGGCCTTGCACAGTGCCGGGTAGTCTTTGATTACTTGTATTTTCATATTGCAAACATAGAACAATTCGATTTTGTATTTTGCTTCGGGCTTAATTGGGTGCATTTCAAAAAGACACGTCCTACGAGAAATTAAATGTCGCCCCGATGGGGCTTGGAAATCATACTACGGTCGGACCACTACCAAAATATCGTTCCTACGGAACTTAAAGCCCAAGGGGGGCGAAATTTTGGTAGTAGTAGTAGTCATCAGATGCAGCCAGCCCCAGAGGGGCGAAATTATTGAGCCGCGTTTTTTTGAAATGCACCTCCTTAATTTGAGTTGAGTTGATGTTACTTTATCGTTACGGCAATGTTAACAACTTAATACAAACATAACATTGGAACGGGCTTGGTTGGTGCACACTGAACTACTTTTGCCAAAACATTAAAACCACCATCACCATGAATTTTAAATTATGCCTTGCTCTCTTTTTAGGAAGTTTCCTTGTGTTTTCCTGTGGGTCGAAGAGTTCAACAGAAAGCTCATCGTCATTGGCAGGAGAAATAAAAATTGACGGCTCAAGTACTGTCTATCCTATTACGGAAGCCATTGCCGAAGAATTTAGGATTGGCCAGCCCAATGTAAAAGTTACGGTGGGCGTTTCGGGCACAGGCGGTGGTTTTAAAAAATTTGGCCGTGGCGAAACTGATATCAACAACGCATCGCGGCCTATTAAAGACGGAGAGGCAAAAGAGTGTGAAGCGGCCAACATCCGGTTTCTTGAAATAAAAGTTGCGTTTGATGGCCTGGCGGTTTTGGTAAACAAGCAAAATACATGGGTAGATCATTTTACTATTGAAGAATTAAAAACAATGTGGGAGCCATCGGCACAGGGCACAATAAAAAAGTGGAGCCAGATCAGAGCCGGTTGGCCCGATGAAGAATTTCATTTATATGGCCCCGGTGTTGCCTCGGGCACATACGATTATTTCACCGAAGTGATAGTAGGCAAAAGTGGTTCAAGCCGTGGCGATTATACTGCCAGCGAAGACGACAATGTGCTGGTGCAGGGCATCAGTGGCGACAAAAATTCAATTGGATTTTTTGGGTTGGCTTACTATGAAGAAAACAAAGACAAACTAAAATTGGTAGGCGTTGATAATGGAAGCGGTCCCGTGCTGCCTTCGTTCGAAACGATAAAGAACAATTCTTATGCACCTTTATCGCGCCCGGTTTTTGTTTATGTTACCGATGTGGCCGCCAGAAGGCCCGAAGTGGCCGGCTTCATTTCCTTTTATTTGAAAAACGCATCCTCCTTGGTTCCTGATGTTGGCTACATACCACTTCCCGATGAGGAATATCAACAGGGGCTCGAAGCGTTCACCCGATTTATAGCAAAATAGTAAACGCTAAATGATGGGAGGTTGTGCCATCATTATAATCTTCTTGTAACATGCTTGCGCGAAAGACCAATGAACGGATTATTGAAGGGGCGTTGGCCTTCTGTGGCCTTGCCACCATTTTAATTTCGGTTGGAATAATATGGGTGCTGCTGTCGGAGTCATTCAGCTTTTTTCGTGAAGTTTCCTTGTGGGATTTCTTCACCGACACGCAATGGACTCCGTTGTTCACACAAAAACATTATGGCATACTTCCATTGCTATCGGGCACATTCTTAACTACACTGATTGCAATTTTAACAGCCGTGCCCATCGGGTTGACGATTGCAATCTACCTGAGTGAATATGCACCGGGCAGCTTTCGCAGAAATGTGAAACCCGCACTGGAAATTTTGGCGGCCGTGCCTACCGTAGTGTATGGTTTTTTTGCCCTCACGGTAGTCACGCCTTTTTTGCAATCGTTCATCCCCGGGCTTGGCAGTTTCAATGCGCTTTCTGCTGGCTTGGTCATGGGCATTATGATCATTCCACTGGTATCATCGCTGAGCGAAGATGCCCTTTTTGCATTGCCAAAATCATTGCGCGAAGCCTCCTATGGCATGGGTGCAACAAAATTCCAAACTGCGTTTCGTGTAGCGGTGCCTGCAGCCTATTCGGGCATCATGGTTTCCATTATCTTGGCCATTGCCAGGGCATTGGGCGAAACCATGATAGTGGCCATAGCGGCTGGTCAGCAACCTGTCCTTACACTCGACCCGCGCAATTCTGTCGAAACCATTACGGCCTACATTGTGCAAGTGAGCCTGGGCGATGTGCAGCATGGATCATTAGGTTACAAAACTATTTTTGCAGCAGGCTTTACACTTTTCATTTTCACGTTTATCCTTAACCAAACCAGTTACTGGATCAAAAAAAGATATCAGGAGAAATATGAGTAACCTCTCAATAAATAGATCCATTGACACAGCATTCAAATATGCGGGCATCTTTTGCACGTTTCTCGGCCTTGCGTTGCTTATCATTTTTATCGCTCAAATTTTTATGGATGGGCTTGCGCGAATTGATTGGGATTTCATGATCAACCTTCCATCGCGCAAAGCAGAGAAGGCAGGCATACTCACCGCCTGGACCGGAACGGCCTGGATTTTAGCACTCACATCAATCATCTCCATACCCATGGGCGTGGGCGCTGGCATTTATCTTCAGGAGTATGGAAAGAAAAACCGACTTGCCTCCATCATTGAAGTGAACATTGCAAACTTGGCCGGGGTGCCTTCTATTATCTATGGCCTTTTGGGGCTGGAAATTTTCGGAAGGTTAATGAACCTTGGCGGCAGTTTGCTGGCAGGGTCATTTACGCTGGCGATGCTAATACTTCCCGTAATCATTGTTGCCACCCGCGAGGCATTGAAGGCGGTGCCCAATTCACTGCGCGAGGCATCGTATGGAATGGGTGCTACCAAATGGCAAACCACCTGGCATCAGGTGTTGCCTGCTGCATCGGGAGGGATCCTTACCGGTATCATTCTTTCTTTGTCGCGGGCGGTGGGGGAAACAGCCCCGTTGATTGTGGTGGGTGCGTTGGCTTACGTAGCGTTTGTTCCCACAAGCCCCATGAATGAATTTACGGTATTGCCCATCCAGATTTTCAACTGGGTATCGAGGCCACAGCAAGGTTTTTTGGTGAACGGTGCGGCCGCAATCATTATCTTGTTGCTGATTACTTTTAGCATGAACGGCATAGCCATATACTTGAGAAACAAATGGCAGAAAAAAATAAATTGGTAGTATTTAAAACAGGGCTAACTAAAAAGTCCAGATTCGTTCGATGTGTCATGCCGGGCTTTGACCCGGCATCCCGATTATTAGTGCAAAAAATGGAGATCGCGGCTCAAAGTCTGCGTGCCGGCAAAGGCAGGGCCGCGATGACAGATAGACTTTTTAGTCAGCACCAGTTGCTAAAAAAAATAAACTCAAAACTCTTCAAGGGTTTAGAACCCTTGAAGAGTTGCTGAAAAAATAAATTTGAAAATAGTCTGATGAAAATTATTGAGGCAAATAATGTAAATATCTATTACGGCACCAACCATGTGTTGAAAGACATAAACATGGAGATCAAAGAAAATACGGTAACTGCTTTTATTGGGCCCTC
>JAYVAI010000168.1:0-1725 GCA_043751075.1 Cyclobacteriaceae bacterium
CGACAGCCTTCTGTTCCACCGTGTGATCCAGGGTTTTATGATACAAGGGGGAGACCCCGATTCAAAAAAAGCACAACATGGTCAGCCGTTGGGGATGGGCGGCCCCGGCTACACGGTGGATGCTGAATTCAGTCCCAAATTTTTTCACGAGAAAGGATCCTTCTCGGCAGCCCGGTTGGGTGATGCACAAAATCCAACCAAAGCATCCAGCGGCAGCCAGTTCTATATTGTGCATGGCACGGCCATCAATAAAGCAGATGCAGACAACCTGAAAATAAACAACGAAAAATTGAACCTCGGTTTTCAAATGATGGCAGGCAACCCGGTGAACAAACCGTTGATGGATTCCCTTCAGGCATTGTACATGACGGGTGACATGGCGGCCTATCAAAGGAAAATAATCAGTCTGGTGCCTTTGATTGAAAAACAGACAAGCGTGAAAGTGACAAAAGAAATTTCGCCAGAGAAAATTGAAGCCTATACCACCGTGGGGGGTGCCCCACATTTGGATGGTGACTACACCGTGTTTGGTAAAGTGATCAAAGGCCTTGACGTGATCGATAAGATAGCCGCATCTGCAGTAGATGGCAACCACCGCCCGATGGAAGATGTGCGCATGACCGTGACGGTGGAAGAGATGCCGCGAAAGAAAATCACCAAAGAGTATGGATATTCCTATCCTGAAATAAAGTAAATTTAAAGAATGAATAAAGTTGAATATTGAATTGATTCAGCTAATTATGACTTAGAGACAGCTGAGGCGATGTATCAAACTAAAAGATGGCTGTATGTTGGTTTCTTATGACATTTAAGGCATGGATACAAGGGAGGCTAAAAAACTAGCGAGCCAATATTCTAAATTGGTTGTTCAACACTACAATATTGAAAAGATTATTCTTTTTGGCTCTTATGCAAAAGGAAATGCAAAGCCAGAGAGCGACATTGATATTGCTGTAGTTATGAATTATCCGGAAAGTGATTGGCTTAAAATCAGTTCTTTTTTGCATCGGTTGAAAACTTCCATTGACATGCGAATTGAACCTATCCTACTATCGCCTAACCAGGACCATAGCGGATTTTTGGAAGAAATCATTCTGCATGGAATTAATCTTTCACACGCCTCTTGAAAATCCTCATCACTGGTTCCAACGGATTGCTCGGCCAAAAATTGGTTGAATTGATCTCAACCAAAGAAGATCAACTTATCGCCACCGCCAAATCAACATTGGTGATCGCCTTGCCACGCGGTGAATTTCATCCGCTGGATATTACACGATTAGAAGATGTTGAATACGCAATCAACAAAACAAAGCCCGATGTGATCATCAACACAGCCGCGATGACACAAGTTGATCAGTGTGAGACGGAAAAAGAAAAATGCTGGCTCAACAATGTTACGGCTGTTGAAAATCTGGTAACCGTGTGCACGAAGACAAACACCCGCCTCATCCATGTTTCCACTGATTTTATTTTTGATGGCACACATGGCCCACTCGATGAATTGGCTGTGCCCAATCCATTGAGCTACTATGGCGAAAGCAAATTGGCCGCAGAGAAAATTATTCAAGCAAGCGATATTGATTGGGCCATCCTTAGAACCGTGTTGGTTTTTGGCGTTACCCACGATATGAGCCGCAGCAACATTGTGCTGTGGGTGAAAAAAAGTTTGGAAGAAGGTAAAACCATCAACGTGGTGAACGACCAATGGCGCACACCCACGCTGGC
>JAYVAI010000169.1:0-32253 GCA_043751075.1 Cyclobacteriaceae bacterium
CAATTTCCTTGTTGGTTGATTGATGATGATGCGCAGCATGGAATGTATTATGGTTTTCCCGTTTTGCCTGTTGGCAAATTTGGCGCACCCGTTGGATTGAAGGTGGCCCTTCATTATCCCGGTCAGGTTTGCGATCCCGATGCTGTCGATCGAACACCAAGTAAAGAAGATGAAGAAAATCTGAAACAGGCCCTTGATAAATTTCTGCCACAGTGTTATTCATCCACGCACGTGCTCAAGACGTGTCTTTACACCAACACCCCCGATGAAAACTTTGTGCTCGATTTTCTTCCCGGCTATGATAACGATGTGGTGATCGCTGCCGGGTTTAGCGGTCACGGATTTAAGTTTGTTTCTGTTGTGGGCGAGATCCTGGCCGACCTTGCCATGAAAGGTGAAACCAAAATGCCGATAGGTTTTTTGAGTGCGAAGAGGTTTTGAGGGTGGAAAAGAAAACTTCGACTAAAATAGTGCTATTTGGGATCCCGATTCTCTCATCAATTCATCTTGGCACTTAGCCTTATAGGTCTTGAAATTGCTTAACCAATTTTTTGAAGATTCAAGATTTTTGATTTCGTACCATCCGCCCAAAAAAGGGTTTTCTTTATAATTGGTTGACACAACATTCTTAAGATAACGAATAAAATCCTCCGCCTCGATTTTCGCGGGCTGATAAAAATCAACCTCAGTTTCCATCTCAAATTCGATTTGTGTGGCCAACTCTATATCAAACTCAAATTGATGGCGGAGTTTTTCAATCAAGGAAGCAATCTTATCTCTACTCGTATCTATGCGGATATAATAATCATGTACTGATTTACAATTGCGTAATAGTGAAACCACTGCAACATCTTTGAATTTTGATTTCATGGCTATATCCAGTCTTTACTTAATTTATCAATTTTTTTCATTTGATCAATGGTGAAAGCTAAGGCTCTTATGGTATGAGTCAGGTTATCGACTTCATCTATACCCAGTATCATTCCCTTTCTATCTTTTAAATATTTATCTATAACTTGAAAGCCCCCAATGTAAAAGTCATAGACAGATTGCGGAGTATTGTTGAAATATTGGCTTTTATTTATATAAAGTCGCCCTACTTTTTTTTCGATTAAATAAGTTGGCTTCTCAACAGCACCATTGCCCTTTCCAATAAACTCGCCAAACGAATGATTCAATTCAGTTTCTTGTAACAGATGAACTTTCACCAATTCATTTCCATATCCTGCTAAACGGTTAAAAATATTTTTATCTTCTGGGAACGGAACTCTTGGAAAATCCATTTTCAAAAACGCTGAGTACTTATTGCGATATGTCTGGCTATGAAGTATTGCATAAATATATCCTGTGATTTCCCCAATGGTCACATGACCATATTTGGCGTACATAGATCGTTTAAATAAGGCATTTACGTTTTCAATTTTTTCATTCCCATCAATAAGATAGATAGGGAAAATATTTCCGGCCCCAAAACTTCCTGCGTTATCTAAGTAATTCTTTGCGGTTATCCCCTTTGTGATAAATATATGTTTAAAGCTGCCCTTTACTTGCTTTGATACAACTAATCCAAAATTCTCCTTAGCGAGGTGCTTCATCACCCTTTCCCTTGCTCTGTCAACTAATTTAGTGTCATAGTAAATAACTTGACTATCAAAGGGGGAACAAAAAAAGGGCGTCACAAATCGAGGGTCGGATTTTCCGTATTTGGATTTAACCTTCTTCAACAAATTAGTGGGATTAAAGTCTCGCAGAGTCTCATCATCGGAAGTAACAACCCCAACACTATTTAAAGAATATATTTGAGCTATTGATTTGAAAGAAAAATATTTTTTGCTTAGTGGATTATCCTGAGGAGTGAATAAGTAAAAAGGTGCTGAGGGTACAACGTTAGTCCATTGAATTTTTTTTATATCCTCCTCTAAACTTCGTTGATACTTTTCCAATCGTGTCCCCCAAAAATCGGTGTGCACTATTTTTTTCTGAATACCTTTCTTTTTTACGAACAAAGAAATTGAAACACCTTGTTCTATATCAAAAACATTTTCGTCTTCATCACCGTCAGGGGCAAACTCCTTCGGTTTATTACTACCATGTAAATCGATCAGATAAATTTGATCAAAGGTTGTCATCAAACTTTGCCTCATGCCCCTAAAAGTTGGGTTGGTCAAAAAGCGATGATTGGTAATTATTCCAACAACGCCTTCTTTAACAGATTCCATTTTATCCTGAGCAAACCGAATGAACTTTACATAATCGTCTTGCAATCCTTTAGGGTTCTGTTCTTTAAATCTAATTCCATCAACAAATCTATAATCTTCAATTTTCCCTTTTATCCAGCTACCATTGTTCTTAGACACATAGGAATAGGGAGGATTGCCTGTAATTACCAAAATTGACTTATCCTTTACCGCTTGGGCTTGCTTGCTCTCTTCTGTAAGAGCAGGCAGTAAGGGGATTTTTATTTGAAGCGGAATGGGCTCTAATGTATTGGTAAGATAGATTTGAAGCCGCTCTTTGGGTTGAAGGTTATATCCGTTGTCTTTTAAAAATTGAGAGAGTTTTAAGTGGGCAATGGTATATGGCGCAATTAAATACTCAAAGCCATATAGGTTCTTTAGTATGTGTTCTTTTATAATGAGATCCTTTCTGCCTGAATCCTTTGGTAGTTTTTCAAATATCTGTTGGAGTACTTCCAATAAAAATGTACCAGTGCCAGTAGCAAAATCCAATACTGTGACTTTGTTCCTATCAGCTAAACCTTCTTTTATTTTAAAAGTATCTATCAGAATGTCGTCAATAGCGCGGACTATAAAATTTACAACCGGAGGTGGCGTGTAATAAACCCCCTTTGCTTTTTTTAGTTTTTTATCATAGGCCGCAAGGAAGTCCTCATAAAAATATACGTAGGGATCCTTAATCGTAAGCTCATCTGAATCTTTTCTTTTTTTGTTGAATGATAGTGTGTCTTGAATGGCTCTTAAATCAAGATTATTCATTATGGTAAGGACTTCTTCAACAATCCACCTTGTTTCTGTATATTCCTCCTTATCGAGTTCATCAAGAAAATTTACTAATTCCTTTATCAGTTCGAAAGAGGAGGGTATATACTTCTTGGCATTGTAAAGGGTTATACTATGAACATCTGCATTGAGTTTTGCCAGGAACAAACCATAAACTAAGTTTTGAGCAAAAGCGTCAGCAAATTCATCAACTGTTAATTCTTGGAAGACGAAGTTCTTAAATGTTTCATACAGTTGATAAAGTCTTCCTTCAGTATGTTCTTGTTCTTGACTTCGTAACTCATCTAATAAAAAGTCCTTTAGTAATTTAGCTCTAATCGCAAGGGCTCCGGCTAATTTTTTAGCATCGCCAATTTCTTTGGGAGCCTGCGAAAAGAACGCTTTGATCAATGCTTGTACCGATTCAACTTTAGATGGGTCTATTCTCGTTCTTTTATTTTCTATATCGGTAAGAAAACAAAGGGCTTCTCGTTTTTGAATTTTCCCATCTTTGATCCAAATCCAATCGATATAATTAGTGATAAGGATATTGTCTGAGAGAGATTGATATTTTTTGATCTGGTCGCTTTTGATGGTCTTATCCAGATTCTCCTCAATCTTTTTATTCTCAACATAACCTATTATGCTTTCAATTTGTGTAACCTTAAAATCTGGCGATCCAAACTTTCCCTCCCGCTTTGGTTCATGAAGTATTTTAATTTTAGGTCCTGCAATACTTTCGAGTAGTTCTTTTAGGGCTGGCCTATGGGAATGTTCAGTTATAACATCAATTTTCTGTGATTGTAGAGATTTAAAGTATTTTTCAAAATCAACCATCAGGAAATTGTCTTTTCAAGGTTGAAAAATACAAAAAATGTTCGATTGAAATAGTCAATAGTCGCGGTTGGTTGACCCTGCCTGGCTCTATACCAAGAAGTTCTATTCTATTGTCACGATGCTTAGGCCGGTGGCAATTGATACTACTAAAATATCGGGTGACTTTAGTCCCACATAGCAAAACCGTTTTCACATGAACTGAAAGAAAGAATAATCCGTTAGAAAGTCGTAGCTTGCGCGATATTTAAAACGCTGCGCCATCTTTTCCTTCCATTTCGTGCCGATTTATCAAAGCAAAAGTGGAATAATAGTTGATTTTGCAGCCCAAATACGATACTCTCTTATTAATTAACATAAAACAATGAGACAACTCAAAATAAGCAAGCAGATCACCAACCGCGAAAGCCAATCCTTAGACAAATATTTGCAGGAGATAGGAAAGGTGGATTTGATCACCTCGGAAGTGGAAGTGGAATTGGCAAAACGCATTCGCGAAGGCGACCAAATGGCGTTGGAAAAATTGACCAAGGCCAACTTGCGCTTTGTGGTATCGGTGGCCAAGCAATATCAAAACAATGGCCTGAGTTTGGGCGACTTGATCAATGAGGGAAACTTGGGTTTGATAAAAGCCGCCAAAAGATTTGATGAAACCCGTGGTTTTAAATTTATTTCGTATGCCGTGTGGTGGATACGCCAATCCATTATGCAAGCACTGGCCGAGCAATCCAGAATTGTAAGGCTACCATTGAACAGAGTTGGATCATTAAATAAAATCTCCAAAACTTTTTCTGACCTGGAACAAAAATTTCAGCGCGAACCATCAGCCGAAGAATTGGCCGAAGTGTTGCAAATTTCCCAGGAAGAAGTTACTGACACCATGAAAATTTCTGGCCGCCATGTTTCAATGGATGCGCCTTTCGCACAAGGTGAAGAAAACAATTTGTTGGATGTGCTCACGAACGAAAATGATGTGACTCCCGACTCGGCCCTGATGGTGGACTCGTTGCGCAGAGAAGTGCAGCGCGCCTTGGCAACCCTCACACAAAGGGAATCGGATGTGATTGCTTTTTACTTTGGATTGAATGGTGAAGCGGCTATGACACTGGAAGAAATAGGCGAAAAATTCAACCTCACCCGCGAGCGTGTGCGCCAGATAAAAGAAAAAGCTACACGCAGGCTCAGGCTCAACTCAAGAAGCAAAGCATTGAAAACTTATTTGGGGTAGTATTGATGCAACTGCCACCAAGGCACTAAGGCACGAAGTTTTTTTAGCGCTATGGCTTGGTGGCAGCACTTCAACATTGAAAGGATAAATGCCTTTCCTTATGCACAAGACGATTGAAGTACAGCTAAGCCCACAAGAGGCATTTGATCCAAGTCAATTCAAGGAGGCCCTCTCCAGCAAACTCAACATTGGCAACGAAAGTCAGTTGATCATCAACCCGATCAGGCGATCGGTGGATGCGCGCGGCAAAAACGTGAGCGTAAAAGTGCTGGTGGAATTGATCCCTGCCCAAGAAGCACAACCGGTAATCACCTATCAAAAAAATTATCGGGACGTAAGCCACGCTGAGCCCGTTATCATCGTGGGCTTGGGGCCGGCCGGATTGTTTGCAGCAATACGCCTCATTGAGTTGGGAATAAAACCAATCATTCTTGAACGGGGAAAAGATGTGCAAAACCGCAGACGCGATATTGCTGCTATCAACAAAATTCATACAGTAAACCCCGACAGCAATTATTGTTTTGGCGAAGGCGGGGCCGGCACCTACTCGGATGGAAAATTATATACACGTTCAAAAAAAAGAGGCGACATAAAGAATGTGCTGGAGATATTGGTGGCGCATGGTGCCCATGAAGATATTTTGTTTGATGCGCACCCTCACATAGGCACCAACAAGTTGCCCAAAGTGGTGGAGGCTTTGCGCGAAAGTATCAAACAGGCAGGTGGTGAAATTTATTTTGAAACCAAGGTAGTAGATTTCATTATCCAAAATGGGGAAGTACAGGGAGTGAAAACACACGATGGTGTTTCGTGGAAAGCTGCTGCTGTTATTCTCGCTACGGGTCATTCTGCCCGCGATATTTTTCATTTGCTTCATCATCACAAAATTAAAATTGAGGCCAAGCCTTTTGCATTGGGTGTGCGTGTTGAACATGCGCAGCAACTGATTGACCAAATCCAATATCATTGTCCGATAGATCGAGGGCCTTACTTGCCGGCATCATCTTACTCATTGGTGCATCAGGCAAAAGTTAATGGCAAAGAGCGCGGTGTGTTTTCGTTTTGCATGTGCCCGGGCGGGTTCATTGTTCCATCGGCAACGGCTCCTGGCGAAGTGGTTGTAAATGGCATGAGCCCATCGCGAAGGGATTCAAAATATGCCAACTCAGGAATTGTAATGTCGGTGGATGAATCCGATTTTGGTTCCTATTCAAAGCATGGCCCCTTGGCGGGAATGTATTTTCAGGCTGCCGTTGAGCAACTCGCTTGTCAGTTGGCAGGAGGCAATCAAACAGCACCTGCCCAGCGGTTGATTGACTTCATTGACAAAAAAAATTCTTCTTCTTTGATGGAAACTTCTTATCAACCAGGGTTAGCTCCAATCAATTTGCATGAAGTGTTGCCAACATTTATTGCAGAGGGACTGAAGCAAGGGTTTAAAGAGTTTGGGAAAAAGATGAAAGGCTACCTTACCAACGATGCGCAAATTGTAGGGGTTGAAAGCCGGACTTCTTCTCCCGTAAGGATACCTCGAGATAAAACAACTCTTGAACATGTTGAAGTTCAAAGATTGTTTCCTTGCGGTGAGGGTGCCGGTTATGCGGGTGGAATAGTATCGGCCGCTATGGATGGCCAGCGTTGTGCCGAGGCCGTGGCAATAAAATATTGTAAGAAAATATGAAGACAGTAATAATTGGAGCCACCACAAATCCATCGCGATATGCGTATGTCGCTGCGGGTATGCTTGCAGAATACAATCAGGAATTTGTTCCTGTGGGTTTGAAGAAGGGCGAAGTGTTTGGCAAGTCAATTTTAGAAATAGGAAAACGTCCTGCGGTTTCGGATGTTCACACCATTACGCTTTACATAGGGCCGCAGCACCAACCGGAGCATTACGATTACATGTTGAGTTTGAAACCCAAGCGTGTGATTTTTAATCCGGGCACAGAAAATCTAGAGTTTGAAAAAATGGTGGAGGCATCAGGAGCAGAGGCATTACAAGCATGCACCCTTGTGTTGCTTCGGTCGGGCCAGTATTGATTGACTTGTTTTAGTTGGGGCTTGCTCAGGTTTGTTCAGGTTCCCGTTCGCTATTGATTATCATTGCTCACAGCCACAACAATATGATTTTGGTCATGTAAAAATTTTGGATCATCAGTTAGGTGTACGCCCTGCATCCCAATTATTAGAGCAAAAACGAGATCGCGGCTCAAAGGCCGCGATGACAGATAAACTTTTTAGTCAGTCCCTTGAAGTTTAATTATCAATTGCCAGTGGCAATTGAACACCTGTAGGAAGTGGGCTTTAGCCAAAGTGCCAGAAAGCGAATGATTTTATTGGATGGATTACAAAATTATATCTGTGAATCTGTGGCTATCCCAACCGGGAACTGATCATCACTTCGGATAATACGCGATCACACCTACGCACACCACTTTCCATTTGCCATCTTTCTTTTCAAGCACTCTTATTTGCGAAGTTTCATCGTGGTTGATGTTGTCCTTTACTTTTTGGGTGTAATGTGCATAGGCACCCGTTCCATATACGCGTATATGGTGCCACGTACGGTCGATGGAAAGTTTAGAGCCTTTGGCCACATCAATATTGCGGCTTGAAACCTGGGTTTTGAAATACTCATCAAATGATTTCGAAATGTTTTCCCACCCTTCAATATAGCTCGTGCCGGTGGAATCGGAATAAGACCAATAGGCATGCGGGGCCTTCAACCAGGTATCTTCCCAATCTTTGCGGTTTACATTAGAGAATGACAAGGTTTCTTTTTCGAGAACAGCCTTAATGGCAGCAACTTCTTTATTTTCCTGTGCGGAAAGAGTAATAACCATCACAAGGAAGAAACAGGTGAGCAGGGATTTGTAGGTTTTCATATACTATGCTTTAGAGGTTTCAAATTATTGGTTCATTAAATATAGAGTACTATCTCGTATAACGTGACCTGTTCAATTTGGGTCGTTTGACCAAACCTTATTTTGAAAGGTATCTGGTAAATTTCGGTTCAGGCCTAACATTGTAACAATTTAAAAAAAATCCTTAGATGCACATCTATAAATCCATTAATAATATTTTAAAGTGATATAAATCATAGTTATGGTTTGAAACAATTGCTTAGCTTGAACCATCAAAACCAAACTATTATGCTTACTGACGAAAAGATTATCCAAATCAAAGACCTGATTGTAAAGCCTGGCAAGAAGATCAAACTCAAAGATTTTTCTACCAAGTATAAAGGCAAAACCCTCAACAAAGCCGACTCTGAGCTGATGTTGGAAAATGGCAGAAAACACTTGGCGGAAGTGCAGGACGAGCTCTATGCCCACAACCGCTATAGTGTGCTCATCATTTTTCAGGCTATGGACGCTGCCGGCAAAGATGGAGCAGTGAAACACATTATGTCGGGGTTCAACCCGCTGGGTGTTAAAGTCCATAGTTTTAAAGCCCCAAACACACTGGAGCTTGATCACGATTTTTTTTGGAGGCATGAATTGGCGTTGCCGGGCCGTGGCGAGATAGCCATCCATAACCGTTCGCACTACGAAAATGTGCTGGTAACAAAAGTGCATCCCGAATGGATCATGAACGAACACCTTCCTGGAGTGGATTCGGTTAAAAGGATCGACAAGAAATTTTGGGAGAGCCGATACAAACAGATCAGGCGTTTTGAAAAAAACCTTACCGATAATGGAACGATCATACTAAAGTTCTTTTTGAATGTATCCAAAAAGGAACAGAAGAAACGATTTTTGGAACGGATTGAAGACCCCAGCAAAAACTGGAAGTTTTCCCTTGGCGACTTGAAGGAGCGTGCCTTTTGGGATGACTACCAAAAAGCGTATGAAGATGCATTGAGCGAAACATCAACAGACACGGCTCCGTGGTTTGTGGTCCCAGCCGATGATAAGTGGTTTGCCCGCTTAGCTATTGCGGCCATTATCGCCAGGCAGTTTGCCAAGTTGGATATCAGTTACCCTACTGTGAGCCCAGCCCAAAAGGAAGAACTTCAAAAAGCCAAACTGCAATTGATGAGCGAGAAGGATAAGGACAATGGCAAGGAGAAAAAGGGAAAAAAGAAGGGGAAAGGCAAAGAGCCTAAATCTGCTGCTTAATCTGCGTGCACCACAACTTCTTCTTTGGTTTGTAGTTTCTCTTTGAAGGAGGGCAACTTTTCGCGAGATGGATTGTCCCACGGATTGTTCATCATCACAAGCAATTTCAAGTGGGCCAAACTTATTACTTGCTCGGGCAGTTCAGTTATCTGGTTGTTCGAAATATCAACATTTTCAAGATATGCCAATGCGGATAAATGCCGCGGCACCTGGATAAGATAGTTGTTGTTTACCCGCAACACTCTTAGTTTACTTAGGTTGGTCAGTTTGGCCGGAAGGTCGCTAAGCCGGTTGTTGGATAAATAAAGTTCGCTGAGCCTTGTGAGTTTGCCGATGGCTTCGGGCAGGCCAATGATCCGGTTATGTGCCAGGTAAAGGATTTCTAAGTTATGCAAGTTGCCTATCTGATCATCAACCCGCTCTATCTGATTGAAGTAAAGATCAATTTCCTTTAATGCGTTCAAACCATAAACCCCTTGCGGGATGGAGGTCAATTTGTTGTTGTAAAAAGAAAGTTGTTCTAATTTTGCAAGGTCCGAAATTTTTTGCGACACGCTTTCAATCTGGTTATAATTCAGGGTGAGCCTTTTTAAGTTGGGAAAGTTTTCAATAGCTGGCGGAATGGTTTTGATCTTGTTTTTTTGGAGGTCAAGTTTCTCCAGTGCAAGGTGCGGGCGCAGTTTATCCTGTTCAAGGGTAATGGAATTGCCCGACAGGATCAACTCCTTCAGCTTTAGGTTTTCGTAAGCCGAAGGAAAAGTTGTTAGCGCATTGGAAGCAAGGTCGAGCCGCTCAAGGTTTATAAATTGCTTGAAGGACACGGGGATCAGCGCAGGCTTCTCGCCCCGGATGGCAAATGTTTTTATCGTTTCATTTTTCCCCAATTTCAATCTTCGCTTCGGCCTATTGTTCAAGAGGTAAATACTCTCTAACTGGTGTAACGATTTCAACTTTCGCGCAAGCCTGCCCACGCGCGTGTTCACCAACTCAATCGACTTGAGGTTTTTACATTCATATACAAGGGCCGGAAGTTTCTTCATCGTTGGTCTCGAGATGGTAAGATGGGTGACTCCCGAAAAATCTTTGGGTGAAGCCCTGCGTTTGGTGAATGCTATTCACAGCATAAGCCCTGAAAGGGTGCGATCTACTCTGATAGATTTCGCCCTTTCAGGGCTTGATACACCTCTTCACTTTTAAAACGCAGGGCTGCACCCCGCGTTACTTTGATCGTGCCCTTTCAGGGCTATTGTCATAACATATAATCACTTACTCTGGAGCGATTAATATCAAAGTATGATTAGTTAGCCATCTTCAATACTTGGTTTGCCAAAGTTCAAAAAACAAAAAAAATACTTACGTTTTTTCTAAAAAAAATACTGCAAACCGCCTGCGAAAAACGTATTTTTGAAGGTTATAAAAACCTACAATGAACGACCAAAACCCAAAGAAAGAAAACAGTTATTCGGCAAGTAATATTCAGGTACTGGAAGGACTTGAGGCAGTGCGCAAAAGGCCCGCCATGTATATCGGTGATATTGGTGTAAAAGGGCTCCACCACCTTGTGTGGGAGGTAGTTGACAACTCCATTGACGAGGCCATGGGCGGATATTGCGATGAGATACACGTCACCATCAACGAGGACAACTCCGTAACCGTAGAAGACAACGGGCGGGGCATACCCACCGACCTGCACGAGAAAGAACAACGCTCGGCATTGGAAGTAGTGATGACCGTGCTGCACGCGGGGGGCAAATTTGATAAAGACACCTACAAAGTTTCCGGTGGACTTCATGGCGTTGGGGTATCGTGCGTAAATGCCCTCTCATCCGTTTTGATTGCCACCATTTACCGCGATGGAAAGATTTTTGAACAAGAGTATCACCGCGGGGTACCTCAATATCCGGTGCGCACCATTGGCGAATCGGAAAGAAGAGGCACCACCGTGCACTTCAAACCAGACAGTGAAGTATTCACGTTGACCACCGAATATAATTATGAAACGATTGCTTCACGCTTGCGCGAACTTTCATTTTTGAACCCCGGCATCAAGATCAACCTCAAAGACCTGCGCGACAAAGACGAAAACGGTCAGCCCAAAAGCGATGCGTTTTTGTCAACCGGAGGATTGGTTGAGTTTGTTGAATACCTTGACTCCACCCGCGAGAAACTGATTTCCAAACCCATATATATAGAGAGCGACAAAAGCGAATTCCCCGTGCAGGCGGCATTGGGCTACAACACCTCCTATAGCGAGAACCTGATTTCGTATGTAAACAACATCAACACCCACGAAGGAGGAACCCACGTGGCCGGCTTTCGCAGAGCACTCACACGCACACTGAAAAGCTATGCCGAAAAGTCGGGCCAACTTGAAAAGGCCAAAGTGGAAATAAACGGAGATGATTTTCGGGAAGGATTAACTGCGGTGATTTCCGTAAAAGTAGCAGAGCCACAATTTGAAGGTCAGACCAAAACCAAATTGGGCAACTCGGAAGTGATGGGCGCTGTGGACACTGCGGTGAGCCTTGCCCTGCAAAACTTTTTGGAAGAAAACCCCAAAGAAGCAAAGCTCATTGTGAGCAAAGTAATATTGGCAGCGCAGGCGCGCATTGCCGCCCGCAAAGCCCGCGAAATGGTGCAGCGCAAAAACGTATTGTCGGGCACTGGCTTGCCGGGCAAGTTGGCCGATTGCGCAAGTTCAGACCCCGCCATCTGCGAATTATATCTCGTAGAAGGGGACTCGGCAGGGGGCTCGGCCAAGCAAGGGCGCGACCGAAACTTTCAGGCCATCCTTCCCTTACGGGGAAAAATACTAAACGTAGAGAAAGCCCAGGAACATAAAATTTATGAGAATGACGAGATAAAAAATATGATCACCGCCCTGGGCGTAAGTTTTGGAACCGTTGATGACAACAAAGCATTGAACCTGGCCAAACTCAGATACCACAAAGTGATCATCATGACCGATGCCGATGTGGACGGAAGCCACATACGCACATTGATTTTAACATTCTTCTTCCGCTACATGCGCGACCTGATCGAACAGGGATATGTCTATATCGCATTGCCACCACTTTACCTTCTTAAAAAAGGAAGAGAAGAACGCTATTGCTGGACCGAGGAAGAGCGCGATGTGATTATAAAAGAACTGAGCAAAGGCGGCAACGAAGACAGTGTGGGCATTCAGCGCTACAAAGGGTTGGGCGAAATGAACCCCGAACAACTTTGGTCCACCACTATGGATCCTACTAAGCGCACACTAAAACAAGTAAACATTGAGTCGGCAGCAGAGGCCGATCATTTATTTTCTATGCTAATGGGCGATGAAGTGGCCCCCCGCAGAGACTTCATTGAAAAAAACGCCAAGTACGCACGCATTGATATATGATCAGTAATCACGTCAGGTTGGATGGAGAGACCGAGGAGCGGCTAACGGATCCTGTTGAAAAACAAATTCAGGACAGCAATTATATCAGCCGCGACCTTAGCTGGATAAAGTTCAACTACCGTGTGCTGGATCAGGCCAAACATATCGATCGGAGTATTTTCGACCGCCTGAAATTTCTGGCCATCACCGCTTCCAACCTCGATGAATTTTGCAGCATCCGGCTTGGCAGTTTATATAATTACATTGACTACGGCAAAGAAAGATTTGACTACAGTGGCCTGCGCGAAACACCCTTTCGCCAATACCTGATCACGGAAGTTCAGCAATTCGTGCAAGACCAGAACGAATATTACCTGCGGAAACTAAAACCCTTTTTCGAAAAAAATAATTTTCGCATTGCCGACTATGACACCCTTACGGTGGAGCAAGCCACGGAGGTAAATCAGTACTTCATGCGCACGGTTTACCCCATGCTCACGCCCATGATGTTTGATAGTTATCACACGTTTCCGGTATTGAAATATAACCGGTTGTTATTTGGCGTGATCACCAAGGCGCCCCAAGACCAGAACAACCAACACCGGGTTTCATTTATTCAGGTGCCCAGCAACATACCCCGTTTTTTTGAGATCATCAGTGAAGATCGTTTCATATCTTTTGTTCCCATTGAAGAGATTATCCGCTACAACATTCAACACCTGTTTAGAAATGTAGAAATTGAAGCCATCAACTTATTTCGGATAAACCGGAATGGCGACTTTACCCTCGAAGAAAGCGAAGACATTGAATCTAATTTTTTGCTTGAGTTAAAAAGAAAACTTCAAACCAGAAGAACGGGCAGGGTAGTGCGGTTGGACATAGAAAGCAATCCCGATCCCTGGCTCATGAGGCTGCTGAAAATACAATGGGATTTGGACGACCTGAATATTTTCTTGATCCCAAAAGAAGGAATGATTGACTTTACAGGGATCAATCAGATCATCAATCATAAAGAGTTTAAAGACAGGCGCGCACCCATTCACCCGCCCCGTAAAATAGTTTCTTTTCCCGAATATGGCACCCGCGATATTTTTGATGTGCTCAAAGAGCGCGACATACTCCTTCACCATCCGTATGATTCCATGGACCCCGTGCTGGACCTTATCGAGAAATCGGCCGATGATCCGATGGTGCTATCCATCAAGATCACCATATACCGTGTGGCCAAAGATTCGCGGATAACATCAGCCTTGTTGCGCGCTGCCGAAAACGGAAAGCACGTTTCAGTATTATTTGAAGTGAAAGCACGCTTCGATGAAGAAAATAATCTGCGCGAGGCGCAACGGTTGCAGAAGGCAGGCTGCTTTGTGATCTATGGCGTGAGCAGTTTGAAAACACACACCAAACTTTTATTGATTGTGCGCAATGAACCCGACCGGGTTTATCGGTATGTGCACCTGTCAAGTGGAAATTACAATGAAACAACAGCTCGGTTCTATACCGACATTGGCTTGCTGAGCACCAGCGAAACGTATGCCCACGATGTGTCCGAATTTTTTAATGTAATCACGGGCCACTCGCAGCCGTCAGCCTATCGCAACCTGATCACCTCGCCACGCGACATGCGCATACAACTGTGCAACCTGGTGAAGCGCGAAACCGAAAACGCACGGCAGGGGTTGCCATCAGGCATTATCATAAAACTGAATTCGTTGCAGGACAAAGAATTTATTGATTCACTGTATGAAGCATCGCAGGCGGGCGTTACAGTAAAACTGATCATTCGCGGTATGTGCTGCTTGCGCCCAGGCCGAAAAGGGTTAAGCGAAAATGTTGAAGTGCTCTCCATCGTGGGCGAATATCTGGAACATTCCCGCATTTATTATTTTCATAATTCAGGCAACCCCAAAGTGTATATCGGTAGTGCCGATGCGATGGTCCGTAGTTTCGACCGCAGGATAGAATCGTTGTTCTCGTTGGAACAGGAACTGTTGAAAAAGCAAACCATGAACATCCTCCGCTTCAACTTGAAGGATAACGTGAACGCCTACACCATGAAAGAAGATGGGAGTTATGTGATCAAGGAGCAGAATGGTGAGCCACCTTTCAATATTCACAAAGTGTTTTTTGAAGTAACGCAGGATACCATTAAGGATGTGAGTTTGTTTTAGGGGAAGAGGGAAGAATATTAGGAGTCAGAAGTCAGAATATAGAATGAGGTGAAGTAAGGGAAGAATATAGGAGTCAGAATTCAGAAGTCAGAATTTTGAATGAGGTTATCAAGAATCAAATCCAGAATAAACCTTACGCCTTGTGCTTTCTTTTCACGACACCATTAAGGATTTGCATTTGTTCTGAATTCTAAATTCTGACTTCTATATTCTGACTTCTATATTTTGACTTCTATATTCTTACTTCTTACTTCTATTCCCCTAAAACCTCCCTATCTTAAACTCGATTTTTTTCTGCGACATGTTTTTTTCCAACAAGTGCAGCAGAATACCATCCTTCAAACCAACATCGGGAACAAGAATGCTGCTGGCGCGGGCCCACTCCATTACTTGAAGGTAAATGTTAGAGGCAGGCACAATCACATCCGCACGGTCGGGGTTCATTTGCAACTCGTAAATGCGCTGGTCCATGGTAAGGGATTCGATCGTCTTTCTGATGTCTTTCACTTTTTTGATTGATAATGCCTCTCCTGGTTTTTTCTTGGCCAGTTCAAAAATCTTGCTGATGTTGCCTCCCGTGCCAACGGCAATTACTTTTCCGTATTCTTTCTTCACATGGTCCTTCACCCATTTTTCCATGTCGTTCCACATGATCGGTGAGTCGGTGTGTTCAAGCACACGCACAGAGCCTACTTTGAAGGAACGCGTTTTTATTTTTATTCCTTTTGTAAATAAATTGAGTTCGGTGCTACCACCGCCTACATCAATATGCAAGTAGGTATCCTTGCCCAAGTAAGAGGCAATGGCGCGGTTGATCATTTCGGCTTCAAGGTTGCCATCAATGATATTGATAGTAACGCCCAATTCGCTTTTTACTTCATCGGCAAGCTCTTGTCCGTTTTCCGATTCGCGCATTGCCGAAGTGGCGCAGAACATATAGTCGTCCACTTCATAAAGTTCCAGCAGAAGTTTATACGTCTTCATCAGTTTTTTAAACTTCAACTTGCTTGGCTCGCTGATTCGGTTTTTGCTGAACACATCATGGCCCAGGCGAAGGGGAAAGCGAACGTACTCTAACTTTTTGAATAGCAGCTTGGGGCCTTTATCATAGATGGTTGAGATTTGAAGGCGGATGGCGTTGGAGCCTATATCAATGGCAGCGAGTTTCAACGGATGAAGCAGTAGATTTTGTTCATGCAAAATAAGCACATCGATACTTCATTTTTACCATGTTAATGCTTTTCTTTGCATAGCTTATCCAGAAAGACTGAGGGTCAGGGCCCGTTGATGTCTTAGCAACCTTGCTCATAACTTGGTGCTAATTCCCTTCTGCAAGAACAATCGGATGCAGAGAAGATGAGCGGCCTTTCATCAGGCTCTTTCTGGAAAACACTAAATCAGAAAGAGTGAAAAAAATCGAAGACATTTTAAAAGAACGGATCATGGTGCTGGACGGTGCCATGGGCACAATGATCCAACGCCATGTGTTGGAAGAAGATGATTTCAGGGGCGCGCGCTTCAAAGATCATAAGTATCTGTTGAAAGGCAACAACGATTTGTTGTCAATTACCCGACCTGATATTATCAAAGATATTCACAGGCAATACTTTGAAGCCGGAGCTGATATTGCCGAGACCAACACATTCAGCAGCACCACCATCGCGCAAGCCGATTATCACCTCGAAAGCATTGCCTACGAACTCAATGTGCAGTCGGCAAAAATTGCAAAAGAAGTAGCCGATGAGTTTACAAAAAAAAATCCCGCCAAGCCGCGGTTTGTGGCGGGAGCGATGGGCCCCACCAACCGCACCTTGTCACTGTCGCCCGATGTAAATAATCCTGGCTATCGCGCCATTACATTCGATCAACTTAAAGATGCTTACAAAGAACAGGCAAGAGGTCTTATTGATGGCGGTGCCGATCTGTTATTAGTGGAAACAATTTTCGATACGCTCAATGCCAAGGCATGCCTCTTTGCGATACAAGAAATGTTCGAAGAGATTGGAAAAGAACTTCCCATCATGGTGTCGGGAACGATTACCGATGCCAGTGGGCGTACTCTCTCTGGCCAAACCACCGATGCATTTTTGATTTCGGTGTCTCACGTTCCGTTGCTCAGCGTGGGTTTGAATTGTGCGCTTGGCGCGAAACAGTTGCGGCCTTATCTGCAAATATTAAATGAACAAGCACCCTTCTTTGTGAGCGCTTACCCCAATGCCGGATTGCCCAATGAGTTTGGACACTATGATCAAAGCCCGGATGAAATGGCCGAGCAGATAAAGGAATTTTTGGAGGAGGGTTTGGTAAATATTGTGGGCGGTTGCTGTGGCACAACACCTGACCACATCAAGAAGATTGCGGAGGTGGCAAGTAGGTTTAAGCCGAGGAGGGTTGGAATTGTTTAGTATGATAAGAACAGGTTTAATCGGCATATCGAAAATGGCAGACAGTGTCTGCCAAATTGAGTTTTACAACTCCGTCATCGTTCCTGAAGCGGGATATGATTGGGGGACACCAAGAGGGATGAATCAGTTAATTTGACAATTTCACTTAGGCAATCAGTTTATGAAAAAGGAAATACCACAACTTACTTTCAGCAAGCGGGGTTATAAAAAACTACTGGATACTATTGGTTTCACGTTGCAGCGTGCAAGGGAGGATGTCGTTACAATCATCAATCAAAAATTGGTGAAGGCCAATTGGGAAATTGGCAGACACATAGTAGAATTTGAGCAGTTTGGCAATGAGCGGGCCGAGTACGGAAGTGATTTATTATCTAGGCTTTCCAGAGATTTGATGCTGCTACATGGAAAAGGATTTGGCAGACGCAATGTGTTGGATATGCGCAGGTTTTATCTGTGTTTTCAAAAATGGCAGACAGTGTCTGCCAAATTGAGTTGGAGTCATTACATCGCGTTGTTGTCGGTATCGGAAGAGGTAGGAAGGGGCTTTTATGAAAAGCAATGTGTGATTGAAAATTGGTCGGTGCGTGAGTTAGAGCGTCAGATTGGCTCGGCTCTCTTTGAGCGGTTGGCATTGAGCAGAGATAAAAAAGGTGTCTTGGCTCTTTCAAAAAAAGGTCATCAAGCAACTCATGCTCACGAAGCGATAAAAGATCCCTACTTATTTGATTTTCTTAAAATAGCCAGAAGCCATCGGGTTACTGAAAAACAATTGGAGCAACGCATCATCAATAACCTTCAAATGTTTCTGTTGGAATTGGGTAAGGGCTTTACATTTGTTGCACGCCAATACCGGATATCCATTCGCAACAAACACTTTCACATTGATTTAGTCTTCTATCACAGAATCTTAAAATGTTTTGTTCTAATTGATTTGAAAATCAAAGATGTGAAGCACACCGATATAGGTCAGATGAACCTGTACCTCAATTATTTTAAAAGCGCGGAAAATGTAAAAGGCGATAATGAACCTATCGGCATTATTTTATCGGCACAAAAAGACGATGTGTTAGTAGAATTTGCAATGGGAGGTATTTCAAATAAAATATTTGTTTCAAAGTACCAGCTCTATTTGCCCGACAAGAAACAGTTACAGGCGCAGGTAAAAAATATTTTAAGAGAAGAATAAAGGTGTAAAATTATTGCGTAAAAATGAATTCCTATTTAAAACTAAGCGGCCTCGAACCTGTAACAGTTACACCCAACTCCAACTTCGTAAACATTGGCGAGCGCACCAACGTGACCGGCTCAGCACGATTTTTAAAACTCATCAAAGATGATAAGTATGACCAAGCCTTGGACGTAGCACTCGATCAAGTGCGCGGTGGTGCACAGGTTATTGACGTGAACATGGACGAAGGCATGCTCGATTCCAAAGCGGCCATGGTCAGATATTTAAACCTGATGGCATCCGAGCCGGAGATTTCAAGAATACCGGTGATGATTGACTCATCGAAGTGGGAAGTGATTGAAGAAGGGTTGAAATGCCTTCAGGGAAAGGGGATTGTAAATTCCATCAGCATGAAAGGAGGGGTGGAAGAATTTAAACGCCAGGCCAAATTAGTGAAGCGCTACGGTGCTGCCACGGTGGTCATGGCCTTTGATGAACAAGGGCAGGCCGATACGTATCAGCGGAGAATTGATATTTGCAAACGGGCATACTACATCCTTGTCAACGAAGTTCATTTCGCACCGCAGGATATTATTTTCGATCCCAACATTTTTCCCGTTGCCACAGGAATTGATGAGCACAGAAACTATGCGCTTGATTTTTTCAAAGCAACAAAATGGATACGTGAAAATCTTCCTCATGCCCACGTGAGCGGGGGCGTGAGCAATGTTTCGTTCAGCTTTCGCGGAAACCAGAAAGTGAGGGAAGCCATGCACTCTGTTTTTTTATATCATGCTATTCAACATGGCATGGACATGGGCATTGTGAACCCAACCATGCTGGAAGTGTATGACGAAATTCCGAAAGATTTATTGGAGCGTGTGGAAGATGTTTTGTTGAACAGGAGGGACGATGCCACCGAACGCCTGCTTGAATTTGCTGAGTCGGTAAAAGGTTCGGCCAAGAAAAAGGAAGTGGATGACGAATGGCGAAAGGGAACCGTAGAAGACCGTATCACCCACGCCCTCGTAAAAGGAATCATTGATTTTGTAGATGCCGACACGGAAGAGGCACGTGTAAAATATGGAAAGCCATTGAATGTGATCGAAGGCCCGCTAATGGCAGGCATGAATGTGGTGGGCGATCTGTTTGGCACTGGCAAAATGTTTCTGCCACAGGTGGTGAAGAGTGCGCGCGTGATGAAAAAATCGGTGGCCTATCTCACTCCTTTTTTGGAAGAAGAGAAAAGAAGAACGGGAAACACAGGCCAGGTGGCTGCCAAAATTTTGCTGGCAACAGTAAAAGGTGATGTGCACGACATTGGCAAAAACATAGTGGGCGTGGTGCTGGCCTGCAATAATTATGATGTGATAGACTTGGGCGTGATGGTGCCTGCCGAAAAAATATTGGAAGCAGCAAGGCGCGAAAAAGTTGATGTCATTGGTTTGAGCGGGCTGATCACGCCTTCCCTCGATGAGATGGTACACTTCGCCAAAGAAATGGAGCGCGAAAAGATGACGTTGCCCTTGCTGATTGGCGGAGCCACCACTTCACGCATTCATACAGCCGTGAAAATTGATCCGGTTTACTCTGGGCCGGTGGTGCATGTGCTCGATGCTTCGCGCTCGGTGCCCGTGGCCAGCGAATTGATAAACCCAAAAACGCGCGGCAACTTTCAGGCGAAGATGAAACTGGAATACACGCAGATGCGCAAGGACCATGAGAACAGGCAACAACTGAAAAATTATATTCCGTTGGTGGAAGCGCGCAAAAACAAAACGAAGATTGACTGGGATACTTTCACACCTCACAAGCCAATGTTTCTCGGCAAGAAAATTTTGCTCGACTTTCCGTTGTCGCAGATCAGTCAGTTTATTGATTGGACTCCCTTCTTTCAAACGTGGATGCTGGCTGGCCGCTATCCGGGCATTTTTGAAGATGCGGTGGTTGGCGTGGAAGCCAAAAAATTATTTGACGATGCGCAGGCAATGCTAAAAAAAATTATCAAAGAAAAAAGGTTGCATGCCAACGGTGTCTTTGCTTTTTACGAAGCCAACAGCAACGATCAGGATGATGTTGTTCTTAACCACGACAATAAAGAATTGACAACACTTCACTTTCTGCGGCAGCAAAACAAGAAGGCGCAAAATCTTCCCAACTTTTGCCTCGCTGATTTTATCGCCCCAATAGCAAGCGGCAAAAAAGATTACATCGGAATGTTTGCCGTTACTGCCGGAGTGGGAATAGAAAAAATATTGGAAGAGTTTAAAGCACAACATGACGACTACGCGGACATAATGGTGAAAGCCCTGGCCGATCGTTTGGCCGAAGCATTTGCCGAGTGCCTTCACGCAAAAGTGCGAAGGGAGTATTGGGGCTATGCCACCAACGAAACGTTGAGCAATGATCAAATGATCAGCGAAGAGTATGATGGCATACGTCCGGCACCGGGCTACCCCGCTTGCCCCGACCACACCGAGAAGCAAACTATTTTTGATTTGCTCGATGCGGAAAAGGAAGTTGGCATAAAGTTGACCGAGTCGTTTGCCATGTACCCGGCCTCCTCTGTGAGCGGATATTATTTTTCCAATGCTGCCTCAAAATATTTTGGGCTGGGCAATATTGAAAAAGATCAGGTGATAGAATATGCGGTGCGAAAGGGAAAGTCGGTAGAGGAAATGGAGAAGTGGCTAGGTCCCAATTTGGCGTACTGATTTTGCGCAGGCAGCTATGGATGCTTCACGCAAAGAGCGCAAAGAAATATCCGCAAACAGTATAGAAACATGAAAGTCAAGATATTGAAAGAAGGTATCCATCGAATAGTTAATAATTTATAAACATAGCGCACTTGGCGCAATTTACTTTGCGGCCCTTGCGTGAAAAAAAACATCTATGAAAGTAACCGACCACCTGAAAAACGCCAACGGCAAAACACTTTTCACTATAGAGATTCTTCCGCCTTTAAAAGGGGAGACGATAAAAAGCCTCTTTGATAACATGGATCCGTTGATGGAATTCAAACCTCCTTTTATTGATGTCACCTATCATCGCGAAGAATATGTATATCGAAAAAAGGAGGGAGGCTTGCTTGAAAAGATTTCGACACGCAAGCGGCCTGGCACCGTAGGTATTTGTGCGGCCATCCAAAACCATTATAAAGTGGACACCGTGCCGCACATCATCTGCGGGGGGTTCAATAAAGAAGAAACTGAAAACGCGTTGATTGATCTCCACTTTTTGGGGGTTGACAATGTGTTGGTGCTGCAAGGTGATGCTATTAAGACTGAGCCGAAGTTTATTGCCGAGCCGGACGGACATAAATTTGCTTCCGACTTATTGGATCAGGTTGTAAAAATGAACAAAGGAAATTATTTGGATTACGAACTCGAAAGTGCAGCCCCCACTAACTTTTGCATTGGCGTGGCCGGCTATCCCGAAAAGCATTTCAATGCTCCAAACTTGAAGAGCGACATAAAATACCTGAAACTGAAAGTGGACATGGGGGCGGAGTACATCGTTACCCAAATGTTTTTTGACAACAAAAAATATTTTGATTTTGTTGAAAAGTGCCGGGAAGCTGGCATCGTTGTACCGATCATTCCAGGCATCAAACCATTGACCGGAAAGGCGCAGCTCACCGTGTTGCCTAAAGCATTTCATATTGATATCCCTGAAGAACTATCTGAAGAAGCAGAAAAATGTAAAGACAATGTGTCTTTGAAAGAAGTAGGCATCCGCTGGGCTGTGCACCAATCGAAAGAATTGATAAAGCGTGGAGTGCCCACACTTCATTTTTATTCGATGGGAAAATCGGATCCGATTTATCGGATCGCGAAACAATTATTTTAAATTCGCCACTTATTCACAGATTCAACCCTTACAGGTTTGTTGCTCTTTTCGATTCATAATCATCTCCAAGTAAACGGCATTGAATTCCAATCTGTGAATCTGTGGCTAAACAAGAGTCTCTGTCTTTTTCACGACAATCTTTTCACCGCCTACTTCCGTTGTTGCATGGAAAATACCAGCCGCATGAAAAAATCCGAAATGGTTTATTGGGGTGCCCGGTTAATTGCCGCGGGCATCATGGTGCAAACCCTTTATTTTAAATTCACTGCCTCCGAAGAGTCGGTGTTTATTTTTACAACCGTAGGCATGGAGCCCTGGGGCAGAATAGGTGTTGGTGTGATGGAATTAATTGCTTCCATTCTTTTGCTCGTGCCAGCCACCGTGTGGGCGGGTTCGTTGCTTGCATTCGGTTTAATGGGTGGGGCTTTAGGCTTGCACCTGACACTGCTGGGCATTGAAGTGAAAGGCGATGGCGGCCAGTTGTTTATCTACGCACTGATCGTTTCACTGTGTGCCGCTTATTCTTATTGGAAGAGCAAGCATCAATTGCCGGTTGTTATTCGAAAATTCATCCCCTCATTTCTTCAATAAGGCAATCAATTTTGCAACGTCTTCCGCAAGGGCACTTTGATCTTTCAAAGAGTTACTAAGGCCATCCAGCAAATAATTGGAAACGGGCTCATTGCGGGTTACCTTCAATTCAATATCGCGAAGTATGTCCAGCGCATCTTCTTTCGAAGTAAAGTTCTGGTCTTTTATTTTGTTCAGCAGGTTCTGCACGGCTTCCAGATGTTGTGCGTTAGCTATTGGCTCAGCGACCGCCACAGTCGCTTTTGCAATCAATGGTTTGTGGCTAAGCATGCACGCATTATATAGCTCTATGATCTCGGTAATTTTTTCCCTTCCCAAGCCACCACTTTTTATTTTTTCAGCCACCTCGCTACAATCTTGTAAGTAGGCCGACAATATTTTTTTAAATCCCAGGTTTGGCATTTCTAAGGAAGTACCATCTTGCTTTAAAAAAAACCGCCCTTCATACGATGTTTGGTTGGGAAGTTTAAAAGCATACAGACTCAGATACCCGCTTTTAATGATTTTCATAAGCCGTATTGTGTTGTCTATTTTCACCGGCCTATAGATTTCATTGTCTTTCATCAGTGAAAGAACTTGAAGAGCCGTGAACATTTCTTTTTTGCCTTTGGTCACAATCTGCGCACGGTCAATGTTGTCATACGACATAATCCTGACTTCGCCCCAAAGTGTGTCTGCTTTGTTGGTAATCAAAAAATCCTGCTGGGCAAAAGCAATGCCGCCTATGAGCAACAGAACGGATAAGAGGGTTATTTTTTTCATGGGAGTTTTAAGTGCTCAGGTGTTCAAGTGTTGAGGTGCTCATGTTGTTACATCCGAAATGGTTAACGAGGTTCTTTAAAAATTTCTGAGAGGCGAAATACGCTATTGTGCATTTCACAGGCAAGCCGATGGTATTTTTATTACGGATTTATTGTAGCACAAAGGCAGGAACAAACACATTTGCATAAAAATATTTTTGATTTTGTTTTTCTTAACGGTTTATTGAGGCGTATTTACATCCTTATGGTCAATTACAATCCAAAAGTCTGGTTCTCTGCGGTCTTTCACGGGTATAGCCGCGCGGTGATGAAAACCCTCACGCCTTCCATTATTTTTATTGCCATTTACTCGGCAGGTCTTTGTTATCTTTTATTGGATGTTCTCCAGTTGCACGAAAGTGATTTTAAACCCACCATAGCCATGCACTCCTTGTTGGGTATCGTGCTTGGTTTGTTCCTTGTGTTCCGCACCAATTCCTCGTACGACCGGTGGTGGGAAGGGCGTAAGCTTTGGGGAAGTTTTGTAAACAACACACGCAATTTTTCACTTAAGTTAAATGCCTACCTAGAAAAAGACGATGTCGAAAACAGGAGGTGGTTTGCCTCGATGGTGCCTAATTTGGTGTTCGCGTTGAAGGAACACTTGCGCGGGGCCGTTAAAATAAACGAGCTCGAAGTAACGGGGGAGGACTTCCTACCAGCGCTTAGGGATGTGAAGCATATCCCCAACAAACTATCGGCAATGATGTATGAGCGCATAACCCAATTGTATAAAAAAAACAAGATTTCAGGCGATCAACTTCTTTTGTTGGACAGGGAGCTAAAGGAATTTGCCGATATAGTGGGTGCCTGTGAGCGGATTAAAAACACACCCATTCCGTACAGCTACAGCATGTACATAAAGCAGTTTATATTTATTTATGTGATCACGTTGCCCCTGGGCTTTGTTACCACTTCGGGATATCTTACCGTGCCCATGGTGATCCTTATCACGTTCGTGTTGCTTAGCGTTGAGTTGATTGCCGAAGAAATTGAAGACCCCTTTGGCAGGGATATCAATGATTTGCCCACCGATGAACTGGCCGAGAAAATCACCGACAACGTGCGCGAAATACTGCTGTGATTTTTTTTAAAAGGCAACCGTATAGATAAAGTAAAGAACAATCAGAAGGATCATCACCCCATACATAACAAAATCTACCCTCACATACGCTTTATATTGCTGATAGAGCTCCTTTACTTTTTTGAACATCGTTGCCTGGTAGTATTTATTCCTTCAAATGTAGTCCTAAGATCAGGCATTTAACAGTAACTACTATGAGAGTTTTTGGCAATGTGATCTGTTTACTATTTATGTTTTCGCTGCCGCTAATGGCCCAGCAAACTGCCGTGCTGGATAATAATCCTTCTTTAAAGTGGTGTCAGATCAACACCCCCAATTTCAAAATTATTTTTCCGCAAGGTTTCGAGGCGCAGGGAAACCGCATGGCCAATACGTTGCAACACATTCACGCAGCCGAAGCTAAAACATTGGGCTCGCTCCCGACAAAAATTTCGGTAGTACTTCAAAACCAGTCTGCGGTTTCCAACGCATTTGTTTCCATCACACCCAGGCGGTCGGAATTTTATGCCATGCCTTCGCAGAATTATAATTTTATTGGCAACAACGATTGGCTCAATCTCTTGGCATCGCACGAATACCGCCACGTGGTTCAGTTTCAACATGCCAAGCGCGGGTTTAATAAAGCATTGAGTTATCTCTTTGGTTCCAACACGCTTTCGCTTATGTCGTATGTGGCTGTGCCCCCGTGGTTTTGGGAAGGTGATGCCGTAGCTACTGAAACAGCATTTACGCCCAGTGGCCGTGGCCGCATTCCACATTTTGATTTGGTGTTCAAAACCAATCTTATGGAGGGGCGCACCTTCAACTACAACAAGCAATTCCTTCGGTCGTACAAGCACAACATCACCGATCATTATGTGTTGGGCTATCACATGGTATCTTACTTACGTAGAAAAACCGGCAACCCGCAAATATGGGGAAACATAACGGCCAGAGCCTGGCGCGCTCCGTTTGTTCCATTCACATTTTCAAGTGCGCTGAAAAAAGAAGCAGGGCTGCATGTAAAAGATTTATATAAAGAGATGACTGTTGATCTGAAAAAAAAATGGAAAGACCAGCTTGACACGTTAACGATCACACCTTTTGAAAAAATAAATCCCAGATCATCCAAGGCCTACACCGACTATGAGTACCCACAGCAATTGGAAGACGGGTCGGTGCTGGTGATCAAGTCGGGCATTGGCAACATTGAAGAATTCGTGTCTATTGCCAATGGCAAAGAAAGAAAAATTTTTACACCGGGTCCCATCAATTCTACAGGCATGCTATCGGCCACCAACAGCCGTGTGGTATGGAACGAATACCGCTATGACCCCCGATGGCGCGTGCGCACCTACTCCGTAATAATGGGATATGATATTGGAAGCCGTACTAAACAAACAATTTCCAACAACTCGCGCTACGCTTCGGCTGCCATTTCTCCCGATGGATATAACGTGGCCACTATTGAAACCACTACCGATTACAAAACCCGCCTGGTAGTGATTGATTATTTCAGCGGTCAGGTGCAAAAGGAATTTAGCAATCCCGGCAACGATTTTATTTCCATGCCGCGATGGGATGAAAAAGGCCAATACATGTATGCACTCAGCACCAATAAAAAAGGAAAAGCCATTATGAAATTTGATTTCGTATCGGGTGCTGTTTCATTCGTAACGGACTATACGCAGGAGAACCTTGGCTATCCGGTGCCAGTTGAAAATTATGTTTTGTTCAACTCGCCCCGCAGTGGCATTGATAATATTTATGCGTTGCATACCACCACAGGCAAACGCTATCAGGTTACGAGCAGCAAGTATGGAGCGTACAATCCAGCGGTCAGTAAAGATGGAAAATCAATTTATTATAATGAGCAGGGCCGCGATGGAATGGATGTGGCAAAAATTTCTTTCAATCTGGATGAATTGAAAGAAGTTGCCAATGAATTTTCACCACCCGGCACATTCTATCAACACTTAGTTGAGCAAGAGGGAAACCCTGATTTGTTTGAAAATATTCCTTCACAAGATTTTATCGCAACAAACTATTCAAAGGTCGGCCACATGCTCAACCCTCACAGTTGGGGGGCTTATTTTAATGACGACCTCACGCAAGTTGATGTTGGAATTACTTCGCGCGATGTGCTGGGCACCACGCGCATCAATGCGGGCTATTTGTACGACATCAACGAGCGCACCGGCTCGTGGAAGGCGGGCATTAGTTATCAGGGTTTTTATCCCATCATTGATGTTGAGTTTGCAAAGGGAACACGGTCGGTAAATGAGGGGGATTTATCGTATAGAAAAGTAGTAGGCACAGACACTACTGCGGTGATTGAGAATATTTCTTTTGATTGGAAAGAGCAATCAGTGGAAGCGGGTTTGAGGATTCCTTTGATCACTACAAGCTCACGGTTTCAAAGCAACATCACCATGAGCAACTATGTGGGCTACATCGCAGTGACAGAATTTAGAAACAGCATTGATGGCGGTGGCCGGTTGGTGCCAAGTAATTTTCCGCAGTATTTTTTTCGCAATTATGCCGATGGAGGCAAATTGGTTTCCAATCATTTCTCCATGTCAGGTTTTCATTTGTTGAAACAAAGCCGCAGGGACATCAACAGCAAATGGGGGCAAGTCTTTTTTCTGAATTTATATGGAACACCTTATGGTGGAGATTTTAGTGGCAAGCAGTTTTCTTTTAGCAGCCAATTATTCTTTCCGGGATTAGCAAAGCATCACTCGCTGTGGGGATATTGGGCTTATCAAAAAACCGACATTGCCGATGTTAGCTTACAACCTCGCACTGGGTTAGATAACTATCTTTTTCGGAATAGGATTCCTTTGCCAAGAGGCCATTCAATAAGTAGGTTTGAAAATTTTTATTCCATGTCGGCAAATTATACCCTGCCAATCTGGTATCCAGATTTGAACGTGGGGCCGCTCGTTAATATTCAACGAGTCAGAGTCAATGCATTCGTTGACTATGGCTTTGGTAGCAGTAATGTGAACAAACGTGCTTCCAGTGAAACTTATCTATCAACGGGGGCCGAAGTGAAATTTGACATAAATGTTGTTCGGTTGCTGCCCCAACTCGATATTGGTTTTCGGTATTCGTATGGCATCAATCCTTCCACAACCAGGTTTGAGTTCTTGATGGGCACACTGAATTTTTAATTCCCTTTCTCTTTATTCAAAGTGTCACGCCTGAACCTCAAGCGTGAGGGGGCAATGTCGAACCGCGGTTCTAATTTGCTTCAGCTAAATTCAACCAAACGGCATCCCTAAGAAGGTTGCTCAGATAGTTATTGCGATTGAATGGATATGGAACCCCAATTAAGGTCCATTCTCCAGGATTCTGAGAGCTATATTCATATTTATATGAATCTACAATTAAACCTTTTGACAGGCCATCCTCGAAATACATTCTTAAATTATCTAATACTTCATCTTCGAAGACCGGATCCAGTATTTGGTGTAGTGCCTTGTTATTGGGCAAATCTTCATACTTTAGATATATTAATTTTTGATCTGGTTCATTTAAATTGTGTGTGAAAAATAGAAATGTGTGCTTGAATTTTTCAATTCTTAATGCTGTGACCTGTGTCACTCCACTCATATCATAATTCTTCGAAAAGCCGACAGCCGAGTTAAATACCGAAGGACAATTCTTATATAGGAATCTTGAGTCCTTCATAAATTTAGAAATATATTCTTCTACACTATGTTTTTTGTCAGACGGTTTTAGTCTTTCATAAATCGCAACATATTCAGAAGTTACTGCTAGTCTTATACTATCAATTTTTATATTGTGATTTTTGAATTCTTCAATTGCTGGCTCTATAGCATTAACTTGGTTTGTTATTGGGCCTATGAAACCAGCAACTAGGATCAAGTAAAAAATCAAAATAAGCAGAATGAGACACAATGTTAGGGAGATTGTTTTAACGGGATACGCAAATAAATTTGATAAAAAATATCTCATCCACAACGTATCAAATGAATAAGCTGCCCAAATTCCTAATAGGGCAAAAAATATAATCATAAGAATTTTAAACATAGCTATTCAGAATTATTGTTTAACCATTGCCAAGTGAATTACCACGCCTTACCAAGAGGACAGTTCAAACTTTGCTATTCTAAATTTTTTCCTGGTAGTATTTGAGCATTTAGTTCTCAGGTAACCAAGTTGATCTGTGACAACACCGACCAAAAGGCAAAATAACTCAAATAATTTCTTTTTTTTTCGCTCATGCAGTTATCCACTGCCTGAGGGCGACTTCATTGACTTTTGTATTTTCCCTTCGGTTGGTCTTTTGACTGACACCGACCAAAGGCAAGTGTCATTCAGGGCGAGGGGAGAAATGTTTTATTTAGTTCACAAGTAAACGAGACCCTACCTACGGCCAGCTACCGGACAGGCAGGCCGGAATCCCATTCGGGTTTGTACTAGTGTTTCATTGAATCTTCTACCTTTAGGGATCGCGGGTCGAGTATAAAATTTCATTGGCATTGGAGTTTGGGGCACTCGCCCGCGATGACATTTTCATAGTTGAGTGCTGGATTGCTCTGCTGGACTTGGGGCTAAACTCTACAAAATTCAGATGAGCCATTCAGGAAGCAAATCATTATCTTAGCAAGAAAAACATTCTATGAAAACCATAAAAATTATTGCTTCTATAATCCTGGTTGCATCAGGATTTGAGTGCTTTTCTCAGAATTACGAGAAGGTAGTGCTGGATGATACAAATCGAGACCTGGGATATTATCTGGCTGTTAGCCCAAGTGGACCAATTGAAGGTGTGCTTGTACTATTGCCCGGCTTTGGCGAAAGTCCGGAGGCAGTTCTACCGGAAACAAAACTCCACAACACGGCTTTCAACAACAACATTTTAACGTTGATCATACCTTTTGGAAATAGGATTTATGCCGATGAACCAACCATCAGTGGCATCAATCGCGCACTTTCTGATTCCATTAAACGATTTCGGTTATCAAAAGAGAAATTTGTGATCGGTGGCTTTTCGGCAGGCGGCACCATTGCCCTGCGCTACTCAGAACTTTGCATGGAGAGGCCATCACAATTTCCCATAAGCCCTAAGGCAGTATTCGCGATTGATTCGCCTGTGGACATCATCAATCTTTGGGATTACTTTGATCGCGAGAAGACCAAAAACTTTTCATCGGCCGGGGTCAATGAAGCAAATTTTATTCAGCCCATCATGGAAAAAGAATTAGGCGGCACTCCAACAACCAACCTAACAAACTTTGTTGAGCACTCTCCTTTTTATGCAGGCAGCAACACGATTGGCAACGAAAAGCATTTGAAGGATATAGCGGTAAGGGTTTATCACGATATGGATGTTGTTTGGCAACTTAAAAACCGGAGGAGGAGCCTGTATGATAACAATGCTTTATGTTCATCAGAATTGATAAGCCGGTTGATGCTACAGGGAAACGATCAGGCAGAATTTATTCAATCGCAAAATGTGGGCTATCGCAGCAATGGCATGCGGCACACACACTCTTGGTCCATTGTTGACGAGGTGGAATTTATTCAATGGATGAAAGAGATAATCAAAGGATAGGTATAGTTGGTTGCATGTGCGGTGGGCATGCGTGCGCAAGCGGGCCAGGGATAGAAGCGAAAAGCCCGCACCCCGATGGGTCACGCGTTTCGCGTGCGCATCGGGGGGAGGACTTGAAGCGGATAGCCCGGTGCCCCACGCCTCGTGAGGGCAGGCCCCAGAAAAAATAAAACTGATATGGCCTGCTTTCAAACTACCCCTTGAAAATCATTTAAATACAACTATTTTTGATCTCAATTTTTTACTTGACACAAAACATAAATTGAAATGGCAGAGATAGTGAGGATGCCCAAAATGAGCGACACCATGAGCGAAGGGGTGATAGCCAAGTGGCATAAAAAAGTAGGCGACACCGTAAAATCGGGTGAGCTAATGGCCGAGATAGAAACCGACAAAGCCACTATGGATTATGAATCGTTCAACACGGGCACGGTGCTGCACCTGGGCGCCAAAGAAGGTGAAGCCGTAAAAGTAAATGATGTGCTTGCCGTGGTGGGAAATGTGGGCGAGGATTTTTCTGCGCTGCTGGCCGGATCAAAAAGTGTGGCCGCAGGCGGTGGCAAAACAGAAACAGCTAAAGGAGAAACAGCGACTGCGGTAGCAGAAATTATTGACACTTCGGGAATAAAAGCGGAGATCGTACTGATGCCCAAGATGAGCGACACGATGAACGAAGGCGTGATTGCTGCGTGGCATAAAAAAATTGGCGACAGTGTGAAGACGGGCGAACTACTTGCCGAAGTGGAAACCGACAAGGCCACAATGGAATATGAATCGTATAACAATGGTACGCTTCTTTACATAGGTGCAAAAGTAAAAGAGGCGGTGGCCGTTAATGGTGTGCTGGCCATAATAGGAGAAAAAAATGCCGACTGGCAAACGCTTTTAAAAGCACATCAATCAAAAAGTGAGGCTCCGGCAAAAGTGAATGCGTCTTCAACAACGGCAGCACCGGTTGTGGTTTCTCCCACATCTGCCCCAACACAAAGTTCTGCACCGGCAGCCAACGGAAGGATCAAGGCTTCGCCACTCGCCAAGAAAATGGCCAATGATCTTGGTTTTGATATTAATAAAATAAGTGGAAGCGGTGAAGGCGGGCGCATTACAAAGCATGATGTGGAAACATTCAAACCAGTAGCAGCCTCAGCGGCAGCAAAATCATCGGCAGCATTTGTATTGCCTTCGGTGGTGGGCAAAGAAAGTTTTGAAGAAGTGACCGTGTCGCAAATGCGCAAGGCCATTGCCCGCAGGCTTTCAGAAAGTAAATTCTCGGCACCGCATTTCTATCTCACCATGGAGATAAACATGGACAAGGCAATAGAAGCGCGAAAGAGCATCAATGAAATATCTCCAGTAAAAATTTCGTTCAACGACATTGTATTGAAAGCAACGGCATCGGCCCTGCGCCAAAACCCGGACGTGAACGTGAGCTGGCTGGGCGATAAAGTGCGCAAGAACCACCACATACACATTGGCGTGGCGGTAGCAGTGAAAGATGGATTGATTGTTCCGGTAGTGAGGTTTGCCGACAACAAATCGCTGAGCCATATTGCTGCCGAGGTAAAAGACCTGGCGCAAAAAGCACAAGACAAAAAATTGCAACCCAGCGATTGGGAGGGAAGCACGTTCACCATTTCGAACCTAGGCATGTTTGGCATTGAAGAGTTCACGGCCATCATCAACCCACCCGATGCATGCATACTGGCCGTGGGCGGGATAAAAGAAACGGCCATTGTAAAGAACGGACAACTGGCGGTGGGCAGCGTGATGAAGGTGACACTTTCGTGCGATCACAGAGCTGTGGATGGAGCAGTGGGAGCAGCATTCCTGAAAACTTTGAAGGGATTTTTGGAAGATCCGGTGAGGATATTGATTTGAACTTTATAAAGAACGTTACATAAGTAATGTTACGCACTTCATTCTTCCTTTGTGCCTTAGTGACTTCGTGGCAAAGTGAGGAGTACGAAAATTAAACCACAAAGGGTCAAAGACCTGCCTGCCGGACAGGCACGAAGGTTCACTAAGAATAAACATTAAAGAAAATGACAAAGAAAGAAAGAATGAGTCGTG